>JAQZBD010000340.1 GCA_029239235.1 Herbinix sp. | reverse complement strand
TAACGGTTATTCAAGCGCAACCAATGATGAATCCACCTTCTTTGTGGGAACAGATGGTAAGATTGTAGCTAACCTTCCTAAATTCGAGGGCAGGGGTACCGTTCGTTTATTAGGTGATATTATCTCAGCTCTCATTGATGGCGATCAGGCTTATTATAATCTGGATAAGGAGGCCATATGGAAGGAAGATACTACCTTGCAGCTGTCCGATAACATCAAGGTTACACAAACCATATACAAACCCACTCGTGATGTTCTGGTTAAATACCCACAGGTTGAGGGATTAGCCGATTCCAGTGTTCAGGATCAGATTAATAAGAAATTAAAGAGCATATTCGTAGACAATCGTAAAACAATCAAAAAGTCAGATATGCTATCTGTAAGTGATGATTTTACGGCTAAGCTCATGAAAAATCTTTTAATCATCGAACGTACCGGTTACGATTACTATTATGGTGCTGCCCATGGTATGCCAATTAGAGATTATTATAATATTGACGTCAATACAGGCACCTTTTATGAGTTAAAGGATCTCTTTCTTGAAGCCAGCGATTATAAAACTAAGATCAATGAAATGATTAGTAATGAGATTAACTCCGACATTAAATCCGGGGATTCCATGTTTTTTGAAGGAAGCTTTACAAGCATTACTGATAATCAATATTTTTACTTGCAGGATGATGCTATTGTCTTTTATTTTTATCCCTATGATATCTCCGCTTACGCAGGAGGCTTCCCGGAATTCGTCATTCCGTTTGAGGATATTTCACAATATATCAATACCTCAGGTGACTTTTGGAAGGCATTTCATTAGGCAAGGGTACACAAAAGGACAGCTTTTAGCGCTATTAATAAGCTTTCCGCTGATTTTCTTAAATACACCTGTTGGAGTATCTGGGAATCTGTAATGATTAGCTTTGGTGGTTTGGCAAAGCTTGCAAGGGCTTCCTCGAACTTATCTAAAACACAGCCTGTGACAATGCATTCCTTCTCTAACAGCTGGGAAAGGGTCTGTAGCTGTAATTGCTTCATCTGTCCTTTGGAACCCTGGTCATCCTGAGCCAGTACCAGCAGAACTCTATCCCCTGACTGAACCAAATCCTCAGTTATCTTCTTGACCTCGAAATCCTCCGGAACATTTCGTAGAATTTCTTCTTTAATCATTTCGATTCCAAGTCTTGAAATCGCACTAATTTTAATTGGTTCTTCCTTTAGGGCTTCGTAAATCTTATTTCGTATTTTATCCGTATTGCTAATCTGGTCAATCTTATTAATTACCATAATTACCGGAGCTTTTCGTGCTTTGAATGCCTTTGCCCATTTTAGCTCCTGCTCAATGTCCTCCTCAGCACATACAATAATTGCTGTATCCGCCTTCTCTAGGGCTAACCTTGTATTACCTTCCTCATCAAAACCTACGGTATCAATTAATACGCAGGAGCCAATACCGTCAATCTCAATTATTTTGTATACTGAGTTATTCACTGCATCTGCCACAGAGGAGCCTAAGGGCGCATGATTACCGGTTAATGCATTTACCAAGGTGGATTTTCCGCTTTTTCCTTTGCCAAAAATACCGATATGGAGTTGATTTACTATGGGGGCATCTGTTAAATTCATATTAACATTCCTCTCTGTAGATATGTTTACTGAAAAATTGTGCTATTATATAATCCAATTATATCAAGTCCATCCACAAATGCCTACAATTTTTTATTAATTCGAGAGTCAAAAGTCTTATTATACTACCGCAATGAATATATATGCACGCATATTCATTTTCAATACGTAAATCTGACTTTTGGCACTTGAATTATTACTAGAATCTAAAATCACGACTACCGGCTGCAATCTTAACCAAATTATCTTGTGCAATTCTATGAACCTTTTCATTCGGAATATTGCCCATCTCTTTTTCGATCAGAGCCTCGCCCTTTTTTCTTGTATCTTCTGTAGCATAATCTTCCATATACTCTTTTAATGTCATTAATGCATTTGGCTGACAACAGTTAGCAATCTGTCCGGACTTTACGAGGGACATGAATCGATCCCCGGTACGTCCTTCTCTATAACAGGCGGTGCAAAAGCTCGGAATATGCCCTCTGTCTACTAACCAGTTTACAATCTCATCCAAGGTTCTTCTGTCTTCTACATCAAACTGTGCAGAGCTTTCTTCCTCAGCTTCCTCTTCTGCATATCCTCCAACGCTGGTCTTGGAGCCGCCGCTGAATTGAGAAACACCAAGCTTTAATACCTTTTCCCTGCTTTCCTGGGATTCTCTCGTAGACACAATAATTCCAGTGTAAGGTACTGCAATACGAAGAATGGCTACGATCTTCGCAAAGATCTCATCGGAAATTCCGTCCTTGAAGCTATTAGGATCAATATCATCCGCTGGACGGATACGAGGAACACTGATCGTGTGCGGTCCGCAGCCCAGAGCTGCTTCCAAATGCTCTGCATGCATTAATATACCTGCAAAATCATAACGATACATATTAAGTCCATAGAGTACACCCAATCCAACATCATCGATTCCTGCCTCCATGGCACGATCCATGGCCTCAGTATGATAAGCGTAATTATGCTTTGGTCCTGTCGGGTGAAGTTTTTCATAGCTTTCTTTGTGGTAGGTTTCCTGGAACAGAATATAAGTACCAATACCGGCATCCTTAAGCTTCTTATAATCCTCTACCGTGGTTGCGGCTATGTTGACATTCACACGGCGAATTGCACCGTTCTTATGTTTGATGGAATAAATGGTATTAATACTCTCAAGGATATATTCCAGCGGGTTATTTACCGGATCTTCACCGGCTTCAAGAGCAAGTCGCTTATGACCCATATCCTGTAAAGCAATTACCTCTTTCCGTATCTCCTCCTGGGTCAGCTTCTTACGGGGAATATGCTTATTTACATAATGATATGGACAGTAAACACATCCATTCACACAATAATTGGACAGATAAAGGGGTGCGAACATTACAATTCGATTGCCATAGAACTTCTCTTTAATCTTAATTGCTAAGTCATAGATCTTTTGGGTCTCATCCTCCAGATCACATTCCAGTAGCACAGCTGCCTCACGATGGGATATACCCTTCATTTGACAGGCTTTTTCCAGGATGGCATCAATTAACTCCC
>JAQZBD010000136.1 GCA_029239235.1 Herbinix sp. | reverse complement strand
CCATTAGTTATGTATTCAAATAATACTTACCAATTTGATGATTACTCAAAATATAAATCTACTGCCTTTTCTGAAGACGCAAAAACAGCACATAGAAATATACAATTTCCTTTAGACTGTCAAAAAGCATTTGAACTAGGTGCAAGTTTAATAAAATAGTATATTAAACAAAGTGAACAACTCCTTTGAAATAATATGATTAAATTTATTATTTCAGTGGAGTTTTATATTTAGTTAAAGTAGGTATTCATACTATCTATAAGACGTAATACACAACAATTACGAACCATTTACCATTATTATACAACAACCATTTTATAATACTACTATAATTAATTTCATACTTCATCTACCTAATCTGGACGTATCTTTTATAGATGACTTATAATCAGAAAGAAAGCTCCTTTATACGGTGCAACTATAATTTATTATTCATTTTAATGTAGTAACGATATAAAAATCGAGGTGACAGGATTTGAACCTGCGGCCTCTACGTCCCTAACGTAGCGCTCTAGCCAAGCTGAGCCACACCTCGATGATTGTTATCCTTTCATAGAAGAGATAGCAAAAGCTGTTGAGGGGAGTCGGACCCCCGACCTCTTCATTACCAATGAAGTGCTCTACCACTGAGCTACAACAGCGAACCTAAATTACTGAATTGACTTTGAGTACCTGATTTAACTTCGTCTTTATTCTTGTTAATGCATTATCGATTGCCTTTGGATGTTTTCCTAATACTTCCGCAATCTGGATATATTTTAAATCCTGCATGTATAAGTTCAAGACTTGTTTCTCAAGGTCGCTCAGACGCCTTACAAGTTCATATTCTAACATACTGGTATTCTCTTTGTCAATAACTAATTCTTCAGGATTTGATACATATTTTTGGTGTATTATGTCAACTAACGTTTCTTTCTCCTCTGCTTCGCTGTTTTCCCCATAGGCAGGGGCATACAGCGATATATAAGTATTCAGTGGAATATTCTTTTTTCGATTGGATGCTTTAATTGCGCTATAAATTTGTCTTGAAATACACAAATCCGCAAAATTAAAGAAAGAATTTTCTTTATCCGCTTGGTAATCGCGAATTGCTTTATACAATCCAATCATACCCTCTTGTATCAAATCATCCTTATCCCCACCAATTAAAAACAAAGCTTTCGCCTTACTACGCACCAAATATTTATATTTTTCCAGTAGATAATCCATCGCAGGCTGATCCCCTTGTTGAATCCTGTTTACTATCTCTTCATCGGAAAGCACATCATAATTGACAACTGAATTCATACAAGTAACCCCCTTATCCACCCAATCGCTTTGAGACAGCTCCGATGGTCCGGTTCGCTGTCTCTGCTTTTTTGGTATATATAATACTAGCCAATTCTCTGGCGAACAATTTCATATGCCATAATTCCCATGGCTACGGATGCATTTAAGGAATCCACCTTACCAAACATCGGTATTTTTGCATTATAGTCACATTTTTCTTTAATCAATCTTCCGACACCCTCGCCTTCACTACCAATCACAAGGCCGATAGGTCCCTTCAGGTTGAGTTTATACATAAGTTCTCCGTCCATATCGGCACAGACAAACCATAATCCTTTTTCCTTTAATTCATCTATCGTTACAGCCAGATTCGTAACCTTAGCCACAGGAATATAATTGAGTGCTCCTGCAGATGTTTTTGCTACTGTAGCGGTAAGACCAACCGCACGTCTTTTGGGTATAATTACCCCATGCGCCCCTGCTTGGTGTGCAGTTCGTATAATTGCACCTAAGTTATGAGGATCTTCGATACTATCAAGTAAAATGATAAAAGGTGCTTCATTTTTCTCTTCTGCTGCCTTTAAAATATCTTCAACCTCAGCATATTCATACGCTGCTGCGTAAGCAATTACACCCTGATGCTTCTCAGTTTCAGACATCTGGTCCAGCCGTTCCTTCTTCACATAGGTAATAATTGCGTCCGTCTTCTTTGCTTCTCTAATAATGGACTTTACCGGTCCATCCTGACAACCATCCAATACAAACAAACGATCAATTGTCTTCCCTGCTCGAAAAGCCTCCATTACTGCATTACGGCCTTCTATTGTAAATTCTTCATATCTCATGAAAACACCAAACCTTTCCACCACATTACTGCGGAGTTCCTCTAAATTGCTTTATTTTTTTCTAATCAATTATACGCGATACATCTCATCATAATATTTTTGGTAATCGCCCTTTGTTACATGTTCCATCCAATCCATGTTATCTAGATACCAAGCAATGGTCAATTTAATTCCCTTCGCAAAGGGTGTCTCCGGCTCCCACCCAAGTTCCTTTTTAATTTTATCCGGTGCAATTGCATAACGGAAATCATGACCCTTGCGATCCTCCACATAGGTAATTAAATCACGGCTGACATTCTTTCTTCTGCCATCCTCCTGAGGTAGTATCTCTAAAAGAGTATCAATAATCATGGTAACTATTTCTATATTCTTCTTTTCATTATGTCCTCCGACGTTATAAACCTCGCCGACTCTACCTTGTTCTGCCACCATATCAATTGCTTTAGCATGGTCTAACACGTACAACCAATCCCTCACATTCAGGCCACTTCCATATACCGGTAAATTCTTGCCCGCCAATGCATTGTTAATCATCAATGGGATTAACTTCTCAGGAAATTGATAAGGTCCATAATTGTTGCTGCATCTTGTAATGTTTGCCGGGAACTGGAAGGTGTCAATATATGATTTCACCAAAAAATCAGCAGATGCCTTACTTGCCGAATACGGGCTGTGCGGATCCAAAGGAGTTGTTTCATAAAAGAAACTTTCTTCCCCTTCTAACGAACCATATACCTCATCCGTGGATACCTGCAGGTATTTTTTACCGGGTAGATAGCCCTCCGGTGTCTCCCATGCAATTTTAGCGGCATTTAATAGATTTAAAGTACCTAGTACATTTGTATTTACAAAAATTTCTGGATTACGAATGCTGCGATCGACATGACTTTCCGCTGCAAAATGAATGACACGGTCAATATCATAGGTTTCAAAAACTTTTGTAACCGCTTCCTTATCACAAATATCTACCTTAAGGAATTTATAATTATCGAAGGCTTCAATCGCTTTCAGATTCTCAAGATTACCTGCATAAGTCAAGGAGTCAAGATTAATAATCTTAATCTCCTCTTTGTATTTCTCAAATAAATATAAGATAAAATTAGATCCAATAAAACCTGCTCCGCCTGTTACAAGATATGTTCTCATATAGTTTTCCTCTCAATTCAATAAGTATTTATTCATTTCGATAATCCAATCAATGTTCCTTACAATATTCTTTAAAGGCATCTTTCCAATCCTTCATATAATATCCGTGTCGTTCGCGGAGCGCTTTATTATCTAGAATGGAATACATCGGACGTTTGGCTGGCGTAGGGTACTCTTTCGTCGTTATGGCTTCTACTTCAACATCAACTCCTGCTTCTTTAAAAATTTCAACTGCAAACTCATACCAGGTAGTACTTCCTTCACAAGTTGCATGATATGTTCCATAACTTTCTGTTCCTATCAAATATACGATTGCTCTCGCTAATTCTAATGCGCTGGTCGGAGTACCATATTGATCTGCTACCACTCTAATCTTCGGATTTGTTTGTGCTAATCGAAGCATTGTCTTTACAAAGTTCTTCCCTTCCCCATAGACCCAGGCAGTTCGAAGGATAAAGGAGTTCGAACAATGTTCCCGGACAAATTCATCTCCGGCTTGCTTCGTCTTCCCATAGACACTAATGGGATTTGTAGCTGATTCCTCCGTATAAGGAACAGATCCCTGCCCATCAAATACATAGTCTGTAGATACATGTACCAACACTGCCTTGGTCTTCTCTGCTGCCATAGCAAGATACTTCGGTCCTAACGCATTAATCTGATAGGCCTTCTCCGGTTCACTTTCACACAGATCTACTGCAGTAAATGCAGCGCAATTAATGATTATCTCCGGTTTTATATTCTCAATATAATCGTTCACTTCTTCCTGCTTGGTAATATCCAAAGCATGAATTGATCCAACCTCATTGGCTACTGCATCCGTTCGAAATAGCTCATACTCAGCTTGTCCCTTAAGTAAACGCTGAAGCGCTAAGCCCAATTGACCGCCTGCTCCCGTAATCATAATTCGTTTCATGTTAACCTCCCGTTTTCCATTTTCATGGACACGATACTCTATCTTGTATTAGTATAATCAATTCGTTATCAAATTACAATCCTTTTTGTAGGTCCCAATAAGGACTCCCTCTGGACAAAGCAAAATAGGATTGCGGTGTTTTATACACAACACCTCAATCCTAATACCTCGTATGTTTTGCAATAATTCATGATGTAGTGCATTGGTTAGCCAACCATGCCGCCAACCATACCACTCAAACCACAGATGATAAATACCGTTAATAAACTTCCCATCGGCAAGGGTGTTACCCGGTTCATCAATAGAGATACCAACATCAGAACGATAAAGTAAAATACACCCATTACTAAGCCCCATAGGAACTTCTTTTGCTCCATCTTCTTTCCTACAAAAAAGCCACCAATAAATGCAGATAAAATATAAGCAAAGTTAATCCCCCCGCTAATCACTGCACTGGATAAATCAAGCTTTAACATAAGAAAGGAAAGCAGCAGTAAAATAAATGCTGTAATAATATAAGAAAATAATAGTCCTTTTAACAGCGCAAACATCTTCGTATTTTGACGGATTGCCATATCCTCGGACACCTCCAGCTCACTTATACTAGATGTATATTATCCATGTCTCAAATATATTCCTATGCTTTCAAGACAGGTTCATTAATCCTCTATTAGTCCGTCCTCGGAATAATTACAGACTGCATTCCATAATAACCATTCTTCATAACCAGCTTCATAAACACCTTTGATTTGCTCCTTAAGTTCCTTACCACCATACACTATATGATTCTCAATCCAAGTTGCAGTGAAATCCTGAAGCCAAGGCCTTACAACCGCCCGATGTATTCCTTCCGGTATCTGGTCAAGTTTCGTCTTTGAAGCAATCAGTGCTTTATTGATGATATTGAATGGTTCAAGATCCGGGTGTTCAATTCCATAATTACCTTCACCAAAATGGGAGGGGTAAATCATGGGGCAAATATAATCAAGATATTTTGACATTTCTACATAATTTTGTCCCACAAGCCCAGCATCAATGCTGCTATTAATAATCGTGCCATAAACGTCCGCAGATACAAATACACCCAGCGGTTTTAACCTCTCATAAGCATATTTTGTAAACTCTATAATGATATCTTCCTTACTTTTCGTTTTCGCTTCGGTTCCAAAATCAGCCTTGCTTATCTCACCTCCGGTTGAAAAACGAATGTAATCAAATTGAATCTCATCAAAGCCAATGACTGCTGCCTGTGTTGCGATTTCCACAAGATAATCCCACACTTCGCGATTATATGGGTTAACCCAGCCTTCTCCATTGTTATCACGATATAGGGAACCATCCTGGTTTTTAATCGCTAAATCCATTCTCTGTTCTGCCAGATAAGGGTCTTTAAACGCAACAATTCTTGCAATCAAGTAGATGTTTTTATCCTTCAAGGTTGTGACTAGTGTTTCCATATCCGAAATTGTATTTGACACAGCGCCTATTTCTTGGGCTATTGCACTATCCATAGAAAAGCTTATTTTGCCTAGGTCATCTTTAATATCAATCACCATTGCATTAATTTCCGTTGTGTCAGCAATATTCACTAATTCATCCAATAAGTCACCGCCAGCTACCGGAGCCGTCACATAAATACCTTTCACTTTAACCGGTTTTCGTGAGCCATTCTGAACAACTTCTTTTGTCTCATTTGCAAAGGAAATCGTCGGCGTCGGCGATAAGGTTACTTGGGGTGTTCGTTGATTGTCCTTATTATTCGCTAACTTGATTGGATTTTGTTTGTTCTCTTTGGGTGTCTGTTCCTGTGTTGATTCTATATCCTGCTTCTCCGTATTTATCTTTGTCTTGATAATGTAAAATGCAGCAAATCCAAGTCCTATTACTATGATTGCTGCTATAATGACAAGCCACCATTTATGATTGCCTCTTCTTCTTCGCTTATAGGATCGCTCGTAATTAATATACATATCTTTATTGTTTCTCATTCATTCATACCCCGTCTTATCTTATGGTTGCAGATTTATAGAGCCACTCACTGATTATCTGATTATCATCAAATAATACCAATCATAAAACCCATCTTTCATTTCGTCAAGGTATATGAATTACTTTTTGCAACATACCGATTACACTTTTTTTAATTGACTTTGAATTTTATTGAATACTGCTACAATATCCGGATCAAATTGGCTACCGGATTTACTATTTATAATATCCATACACAGCTCATGAGTTACTGATGGTTTCTCTGTTTGGCTGTTAACCATTAAGTCATATTGATCCACGATGGATACAATTCTTGCGCTTAATGGAATTGCGGTACCACTAGCTCCTGTTGGATATCCGGAACCATTCCATTCTTCATGATGATACCTCGCAATATCAATTGCCATTTTGATAAATTCATTATTTTCGATAATAGAGGATATTTCCTGTAGAATATTCGCTCCCATGGTTGTATGGGTCTTACCAAAGTCATTTTCTTTCAAGATAATTTCTTCTTTATGAAATAGGCCAATATCACTGATTGCAATTTTACCGAAATCATGCAGATAAGCTGCCAATTCTATGGTATCTACAAAGCTATTCGTAATATGTTCCCGGTACTTTGAGGATAATTGTAAACTCATGGCTAGTAATCTACTATTCTTTCCAACACGCTCCAGATGTGTTGCGATGGACTGGTCCCTCGCGGCACATACTTTTGATAAAACATAAACCAAGTTCTTTTGTTCCTCATATATTTTGCGAATTTGATCATTTATAATCTTATAAAGCTTCTTATTATATATTTCCAGTTCCTGTTGCATTTTATACATTTTTAAATGTGTATTAATGCGAAGTGTAACTTCCTCAACTTCAAACGGCTTTGCAATAAAGTCAACTGCTCCAAGTCGGAAGCCTTTAATCTTGTCCTCTGTAGCGTTAAGTGCCGAGATGAAAATAACAGGAATATCTCTTGTAATGGCGTTCTTTTTTAACATAGCACAAAAAACAAAACCATCAATTTCTGGCATTGAGATATCAAGAAGGATTAAATTCGGAGTTAGTGCCTCGATTGCACTTATTGCTTGATTCGCACTTGTAACTGGTCTAGCAATATATCCCGCATTGCGGATTATTTCTGATAACACGATAAGATTCGCATTTACATCATCTACTACTAATATATTTGGAGGCGTTAGAGAGATATTATCCATCACATTTCCTTTCCTTTATAACATTTAATAGTTTATTTACTAATTCCATTGAATCATCCTGGTTTTCTTTTCTCACAGATAGTAATAACCGGAATACACTTTTAGTAATATCTCCGTGATCCATCGGTGTTAACTTTTTAATGTAATAGGCTAACTCCTCTGCCTTTTCCCAGCTTTCCATCTCGATACAGATGGTGAGTTTTTCTAAAGTGGCTTCAATAATTTTCTTTGTTTCTTCCATTTTCGTAATATCATCGAGCTCTTCAAATTCCACATTATTGGTATCATTCCTGTTTATAATGGAATATGGCGGGATAAATAAGTTGTCAATCTCACTATTCCTATTCCAATTTTGTCGTTCCTCGTCCCTTAAGAACCGATTAATCGTAGACGAGTCCTTTTCTACTTCTTCCGACGTTAGTGATAATCCGAGCTGAACTGAGAATGAAAATGTACTACCTTTCCCTTCCTCACTGTCTACTGCAATAGTACCATGCATTGCCTCCACAAGCATTTTACTTATGGAAAGACCTAAACCGGTACCTCCAAATCTTCTTGTAATTGAACCGTCCACTTGCGAAAAGCTTTGAAACAGCCTATCTTTATCCTCAAAGCTAATTCCAATCCCCGTATCAATTATCATAAAAAAAAGTTCGATCAATTGCTCCGTCTGATGCGTTATATAAACTTCTAGAGCAATTTGACCAGAGGAAGTAAATTTTACTGCATTGGAAAATAAATTGTTCAATATTTGTGTTAGTCTAAGTTCATCTCCAATCAGCCGGTCCGGAATGCCATTTGCTATATTTACCAACAATTTAAGACCCTTTTCGCTTATTCTAACTTTGTTAAAATCAATAATGTGCTGAACCAGATCATAAAAACTAAACTCTCTTTGCTCAATCAGCATTTTATTATTGGATATTTTTGCATAGTCCAATAAATCGTTAATGATTGTATTCATATTATTACAACAACGTTTAATTAGATTCACCGTTTCTAATTGCCTTGGTTTCAACTCTGATTCAAGAAGATTATCACTTAATCCCATAATACCATTGACAGGGGTTCTTAGTTCATGGGTAATATTTGCTACAAATTCATTTCTTATCTGGTTAAAGGATATTAAGTCATTCTTCAGATGTTTTACTTCACGATTTGCTTCTTTTTTTTCCGCTATATCGATAGCGGTACATAGTCCAATGTATGATCTTTTTTCGTTCATTATCGCTACTTTTAGTTCCACTGTAAAGCAGGTTTGGTTCTTTCGATAAGCGATTGTTTCTTCAGTTCTATTATGAAACTTTGTTAATACTTCAAGTTGATTATTCTCGTGTTTAAATGCTTTTTTAAAGATATTATAGATTGGTATCTTATATATTTCTTCGCCATAACCCAATTCTTGAATTGCTTTCTTATTGCATTCATAAATTATACCGTCAGAAGCAAAGAAGATAATCATCTCCTGAGAATTTTCTATTAATAACTTATGTTTCGACGCTATTCTTTGGGAAATTGGAAGTTTCATTTTTATTCCTCATATTTCTTTATTATTCATAATTTTTCCATACTATATTATCATATTTTGCTTTTTATGATTTGTCAAATAATATTTTGTATCGTGTGATTCTATTTTATATCACCTTTTTTAGTTGTTGACATCACTATTTTTTTAGTTATATAATAATTTTATAAAATATACACAAATCGTAAAGTTTGAAACAGGGGGGAGCCAAATGAATTTTAACGCACGTTTGAAGCAATTAAGACAAAAAAATAAGTTGACACAAGGTGAATTGGCTAATATTTTAGGCCTAAAGCCTACTGCCATTTCCAATTACGAATCAGAACGAAACGAACCCTCTTTTGATAAGTTAATCGCCTTATCAAAGTATTTCGATGTATCCTGCGACTATCTACTGGGTGTCACAGACTCTTATCTTCCGGTTGGTGGAGAGGTATTGGACAAGGATATTGTTGAATTTTTTGATTTATATCAACAATTGTCGAAAGAAAGCACAAATGATATAAAGAATTATGCAAAGTATCTAATATACAAGCAAAATAACCTTTAATAAATAGTTCCTAGTAAATTGCCCCAGGTTTGGATATGCATCCACCGGAGGCTTTTTATTCACACGTAATGTTTTATAACATGTGGTGTTGAGTAAGTCCATGTGAAAATTTTATACCTCAATCAAATTATAAAAATAGCTTTCCCATTCATAAGTACAGACCATCCTAGAATCATTTGCTTTGATTCCAGTGATTGTACTTTATGATAGGAAAGCCATTTTCCATTGGGGCAAATATTAATCAATCGATTATATCCCTACTAAGTTTTTTATTACCGGTTAACAATAAGCTGCTGGTCAGCGCTGTAAAAGGGGCTACCGTTACTAATCCGATGCTTCCCACAATAGTATCCAACAATTGCGCAGCAACGTATTTATAATTTAAAATATTACTAATGGGTGTTCCTTGTGCCATAAATACCATCAGCATCGCTATATAGCCCCCTGAATATGCAAGTAATAGGGTGGTTGTCATGGTGCCTACATTATCCCTGCCAATCCGGATACCGGAGTGAAGGGCTTCCTTCCTTGATAGATCCGGCTTTTTCTGGATTACTTCATTAACCGCAGACGTAATATCCACCGAAAGATCAATTACAGCACCTGAGGAACCGATGAATATGCCGGACATAAAAATCCGAGTTAAATTCAGATTTGCATACCCACTATATAACAGGCTTTCTGAATACTCCATGACTGCACCGTTAATCTGAAATATATCTGTAAATAGGACTCCCAAGATGCCGGTAGTTACAATTCCAAGCATTGCTCCGGATATTGCTGAAATTGCTCTGCGATCAAAGCCATATACTAACGATATAATAACAAATGTCAAAATTAAAGTTATAACAAAACCAAGAATGATTGGATTATTTCCCTTAAGGTATCCGGGCACCAATACCTTCCACAACATTAAAATTGTTACCGAGAAGGATAGAATTGCTCTTAGTCCCGTCCTGCCGGCAAAGAGCAGAAGTAATAGGATAAATATCCCTGCAAGTATAATTTCCTTATTAATCCGATAAATATCAATCATCGATACCGATAATATGTTACCTTCCTTATGGCTAATCAGTACAAAGGCTTTATCACCTTTTTCAAATATTTTATCTGCATTCATTGATCCATTCAACATATTGTAGCCGTCTACCAGTTGACCCTTGAAGGTACCATCCAGAATTCTAAGACTACAAATTTGTTCCCCTGTTTTTACGACTCCGGAGCTAATTATCATGGAATTGTCAGTGCTTAGTACCCTTGCACTACATCTTTGCGTATCCTGATAGATTAGGGCGCCTTCATATCCAGTCGGAATAAATATCAAAATTATGATAAGTATCGAACTTAAAATCACCGGAATATTTTGTGAAATTATTTTCATT
>JAQZBD010000135.1 GCA_029239235.1 Herbinix sp. | reverse complement strand
CCCATCCTTGCAGATATAGACAGCTTCCTGCTTCGCCGTTCTTAAGGGTTCTGTATAAAGCTCACCCTCCATCAGGATTTCAGCATGCTTAAATACAATCCTCTGCCCCTTTGTTCCGGTGATATTCGCCTGGATAAGACCTGCAAAGTTCTGTCCGAAATCATAAATGGTCATGCCGCTCTTCGCGCGAAAGCTGCTAATCGGCAAAAATACTTCTCTGGCACGAACCGGTGAACCGTATTCGGCCGTAATTTCCGGCTCCAGCTTTACCTTTTCCAGGCTCGCGGCTCTCCAGGCGATCTGTTTTGAATCTATGGTAGCATCATAAATTTCACCATTATAAAACTCTGTATCCTTGTAGTTTCCGTCCTCTGTAACCTGCCAGCTTCCATCGGTACCGATGGTTTCCTGCGTTCCGTCGGTGTATACAATACGCAGCTCACTAAGAAGAGCTTGACGTTTTGCATAGACACGATTCCTTCTCTTATAGGTGAAGGAACCTACTGCCCAGCCTCCGCCTACAACTGCTATTAATTCATTCTCTTTCTTCAGCTGCTGCGTAACATCATAGGTCTGATACTGAAGCTGGTGCTTGTAAGAGGTAAAGCCCGGTGCGAAGTAATCCTTTCCCACCTTTTCTCCGTTTAGCATCAACAAGTAGATACCAAGTGCTGTTGTATACAGCCTTGCACTTTTTATTTCCTTCTTACAGGTAATTTCCTTTCGGAAGGTCATAGTCTTCGGTGAGACCTTTGATTCTGTAAAATGATAGGAACCATCCGTGATCCAGTTAGCCTTCCAACCGATATCCATTCGTCCTGTTTCAAAGGTAACACTGGCCTGGGCTGTTTCCCCGGCATCGTCTGTTACCTCTATTTTAACGGTATACCGAGTAAAGGGCTTCAGCTCCGTCCCTGTATAGGGAATTGCTATCTGCTCTTTCGTCTCCAGTCTCCAGTCACCCACTGATATCACTGCCTTGCGGAGTGTAACATTTTGACGGTCGCTGTTCAGACAAAAAGAAAAGCGGGGGTGCTTTTGATCTGTTACACAACCCTCAGCCAAATTCTCCACCGTCAGTCTGCTTATGTTCAGCATATCTAATCTCCTTAATCCAATCCCATTTCATTAAAATCAATGCATTATCGATATATTGTCTTATTTCTTCCTTTTTCCCTTGGTCAGATTATACCATGGAGAAAGCATGTACTTTTTTCAAATTCGTGAACGGTGTATATTTGGGCGTAATCCGAATACTTTTTTATACATGACTGCCAAATGAATTGCTTATATCTCCAGTTTTTTCACTTTTTTTTGAATCCACAACTAATAAGTTACATCACAAAAAACACCCTGCTGGTTGGAATAATCCAACTGGCAGGGCGATGCTTTCTATTGTATATTTACTAGTATTTTTGATATCCTTTTCTTAGGTAGCCCTCTCTTTTTAAGATTTAAGGCTACACTCTATTGAGTTTATATCGGTAATGGAATCAGTATCCTTAGCTCAAACCAATTCTCATTGGTATCAATAGTTATAGAGCCTCCATATTTTTTGACCGTGCTGCGAATACTTTTTAAGCCATAACCGTGATATTCCTTATCCTCTTTCGTAGTCGCAGGAAGGCCATTTTCGAAAACCAGATTGCCTTCATAATAATTCTCAACCCGAATTCTTAAGAAGTCCTTTTGTCTTGCAACTGCTACATGGATTAATCGCTTTTCCTCCTGGGGAAGCTTCCTGACACTTTCAATTGCATTATCTAGGGCATTTCCAAACAGCGTACTGATATCCATGGGTTCCATAAAATCCAGTGCGGTACCATCCGCTACGACAGTTAAATTAATTCCGCTGTTCTGGCAATAGATATGCTTTCCGGTAAGGACAGTATCCATAATCTTATTTCCGGTTTTATTCTGAGCCTCATAAATTTTAATCTCATTCTCCATCTGATCCAGATATGCCATGCTCTCCTTAGATTCAACCTCAGCTCGCAAAATAGCAATCTGATGCTTCAGATCATGATATTTCTGATTCACCATGTCGATGCTTTGCTGCGCCATCTGATAGTTGGCGTATTGCAGGTTCAGCATATTCTGAAGGGTTTTAACCTCGAACTTCATCTGCAATTCACCCAGCTGTACATTGTAAGCAAGAAGTATCGCTACGCCTCCCAGATCCACCAAGGTTCTGATGTTAAAGATATCAGGAGCCAGCTTGCTGCTAAAGGGAGTGTTCTCATAGACATAGCTCAGATTACTCATCATAAATACCAGGATGCTAATGATACAGACAGACAACAGCTCCCGCCCGGTCACCTGCAGATTTTGATTCTCTTTATAGTGCTGCTTCTCTAAATAGTACATGACAAGATAAATAGCAAAATAACTTGCGCCAACGAATAATAGATTCACCAAAATATGCGTGGATACATTTAAGCGCAGTACGGAATAATAGTAAATCTGCCAGGTAAAGGAAGCCACAAACTCACCCAGAATAAAAGCTCTGGCGCAGTAGTAACCCGCTTTTAGAACAGAAATATCACAACAGATATATAGAACGGCAAAGATCATCAGTACATCTAACAAAATGCAAGGAATAAATAAAATACCCGATACATCCGCCGTCAACTCCATAAAGGTAACGATTGCAATTAAAAATACAAACTGTGCCACATAACATTTCCATAAGGAAATCCGTTTTTTCGATTGAGAGATAAAAAGCATACAGGCAAGCCAGTAAGCAACGGAATAATATTCCCCGGGTGTATTGGTTAATTCAGCGAAATTCATTTGCTCACCCCGTTCATATTATTGTTCAGCATATCCAGAAATTCTTTCTTTCTGGCACGACTTACTTGTACTACATCTTTACCCACTACCACATCATAATTATAAAAGCTCTCCACATAATCAAGATTTATCAGGTAACACTTGTTACAACGGAAGAATTTATCCTTGTCCAAGCTGTTCTGGGTATCCCGCATGGAGCCTTTCGTTGTAAAATCCCCATCCATGGTATGAAAAATCAAATCATGATTCTGAACCTCAACATAGCAGATCTCAGAGATGTCCAGCTTCTTTGCCCCGCCCTTATAAGCAATGGTCAAAAATTTCTTGGAGCGTCTATTCATTCTGGTCAGCGCTCGGTCTAGCCTTTGGGATAAGGCAAAATAAGAAATAGGCTTTAGCACATAATCAAGCGCATCCACAGTATATCCCTTAATAGCGTATTGGGGCATGTTGGTAATGAAGATAATAACTACTTCGGTATCCACTTTACGGATCTCCTCTGCCGCTGTCATCCCATCCATGAACATCATCTCAATATCCATCAGGATAATATCATAATCCGCCTTATAGTTTTCTATGATGTCTTCACCGTCAGAAAATGCTGTTACCCGGATTTTCTCTCCTCGTTCCTGCTCGAACTGCTTTAAGTAGCTCTTTAGTGTTTCTGCATAGCTTTCATCATCTTCAACCAATGCAACGTTGATCATTGTCTTTACCTCATCTCCAAACTGGTTAGTAGGAGGAATTTATTTGTAGTAACTGATTTACACGCCCGTAATTTAATTCCTCGCTTGCCTTTGAATATATCATAGGATAAAAAAATGTACAACACCTTGATATAAATCAACGGATGAGAATCCAAAATAGATTACGTAGCTCATACACAATATTTTTCACTTTCATTTTATTTCCATTCTACTTCTTGGAATATATCGTTTTTACATTTACCCCTTTAACCATACCAAGCTTTCCCGCCAGAGTACTGATGATATCCGCCTCTGCATTTACCACAACACTAATAATACTGATGCCCTTTTCACGATAGGGTAATCCCATTCTTCCAATTACATACTGGTTGTATTCATGCAGTAAAGTATTAATTCTCTCTGCTGCATCCAAATCTTCCACAATAATTCCAATCAACGCTACTCTAGTTTCCATCTCTTATTTCCTCTCTGAAATTCCCAGAATCTATCCCATTTAAATTTTATTTGAACTCATTCATAAACTTAGAGGGATGAATATGACTGTATCTATATCCAGATGGCGCAGACCGGCATCTTTGAATTGCCTTCTTTACAGGCAATCAAAGATGGTAAGGCAAGTCCAGATGGATATAGATGCAGGCATATTCATCAGAGTTTATTGGCTTCTTTGGGGCTTAAACATTTAAAAATCCCTATACCGCTTGGACATAGGGAATATGATTTTGTAATATTAAACCTATGCCTCTCTGTCAGAATCTTCTTCCAAATCAGCTAACACAAGCTTAGCATCTTGTTAATTCAAAGTCAATAATACCTCTGGAAATAATATGATATCGTAGGCGAGATAAACTCCTTGCCAACGAATCGATTTCGCTATATGATAGATGCATTAAAGTACCATTCATCTGCTATCCCTTTCAGAAAGGTGGAGTTAAATGCATTCTATCACAAACCTACAGCTTGAAATGATTAATTACTACAGCGGTGACCCAAGACGAGTTCAGCATTTTATTAAGGTACATAGCTTTGCAAAATTAATTGGTACCTTGGAGCAGCTGGAGGAGTCTACTCTGTTCCTACTGGAAACCGCTGCCCTTGTTCATGATATTGGAATCAAATTGTGCGAAGAAAAATACGGAGATTGTAACGGAAAGCTCCAGGAAAAAGAAGGCCCCGCTATAGCCAAGGAGATGCTTGAAAGACTCGGCTTTGATCAAGTGGTAATAGAGCGGGTATGTTACCTGGTCGGTCATCATCACACTTATTCAAATATTGACGGGGTCGATTATCAGATTCTTGTAGAGGCAGATTTTCTAGTCAATCTCTATGAGGATAATCTTTCAAAATCAGCTTGTGAAACCACACTAAATAAGATTTTTAAGACCACTAGCGGAAGCGCGTTGTGCAACAGTATGTTCCTTTAATACAATAAGGAATCCAGAAGAAAAGCCCTTTTGTCAGGCCAAAAAACTCTGACAAAGGGCCTTTCAATTATTAAGCTAGTTTCTTCACAATTACTTTACACCTTAAATCGATATCCAACACCCCAGATCGTCTCAATATACTGAGGCTTCGAGGTGTTATATTCAATCTTCTCTCTAATCTTCTTAATATGCACTGTCACAGTAGCGATATCTCCTACCGATTCCATATCCCAGATATCCCGGAACAGCTCATCCTTTGTATACACTCTATTCGGATTTTCTGCAAGGAAGGTAAGAAGGTCGAATTCCTTTGTTGTGAATATTCTCTCTTCACCATTCAGGAACACACGTCTTGCTGTTTTATCTATCTTTAGTCCACGGATTTCCAAGACTTCATTCTCTTTTACTCCTGAGCCAATCAGTCTCTCATATCTGGCTAAATGTGCCTTTACTCTAGCTACAAGCTCGCTGGGGCTAAAGGGCTTTGTCATATAATCATCCGCTCCAAGACCTAAGCCCCGGATTTTATCAATATCATCCCTCTTTGCCGATACCATAATAACCGGAATGTTTTTTACCTCACGAACACGTTTGCAGATCTCAAAGCCGTCCACATTAGGAAGCATAAGATCCAGTATTACGAGATCATACTCCTCTGATAATGCCTTGCGCAGCCCCAAATCACCGGTGGTCTCAACCTCCACTTCAAATCCGCTTAATTCTAAATAATCCTTTTCTAATTCAGCAATTGCAATTTCATCCTCTACGATTAATATTTTGTTCATAAAAAACCTCCTTTATGTTCATCCAGAGTCTCATCAGCTAAATCTGCATCAGCTCAAGCTATGCTAATCCATTGAAAGCAAAATCCTACTCCGTATTAATAGATCCATTCATGTTATTAAAATGCATTATAAAGCTAAATTCTTCTCACTCTTCTTCAAGGTAAAGAAAATAGTTGTCCCTTCATCAGGTTCACTTTCCGCCCATATTCTACCCGCATGGTCTTCAATAATCTTTTTGGAGATGGCAAGCCCCAGGCCGCTTCCTCCCTTACGGGAATTTCTTGATGCATCTGCCCGGTAAAACCGTTCAAAGATAAAGGGCAAATCTACTTTCGGTATTCCCATACCATTATCCTCAATTTCCACCTGGACAAAGGTACCGATATCATGTAGACGGATCCGAATCTGCGCATCCACGGATTTTCCATACTTCGTTGCATTTCCAACAATATTGTTAATCACTCGTTTCAGCTGCTCTGCGTCAGCCACCACCTCCACGGATGGGTCTGTATCATTTTCATAAAGTATCTCCACATTCACAATTTCTAAATCAAGCGATATATCTTCAATACAGTCTTCAAAATAATCATGGAGATTAATCTCCTTGAAGCTATATGGAATCGTATTATTATCAATCTTAGCATAGAACGCCAGCTCATCCACCAGGATTGACATGTCGTTGGCTTTCGTCATGATGGTTCTCAAATACTTCTCCTGCTTATCCGGTGTCACCGCAACACCATCAATTAAGCCCTCTGCATAACCTTTAATCGCTGTTAGCGGAGTTTTCAAGTCATGGGAGATGTTACTGATTAACCCTTTGATATCTTCTTCATATGCAAGCCTGCTATCAATTAGCTCCTTCAAACGAATTCTCATCTCTTCAAAGTCCTCACAGAGCTGTCCAATCTCATCGTCCGTCTCTGCTTTCACCGAGAACTCCAAGTCCCCATCCTTGATTTGATTCATAGCAAATCGAAGAATGTTTAATGGTCTTAGGACACTTCGGTATATAATAAATGCCAGAATAATGGCGGTAAAAAATAAGATAATGAAAAAGGAGATTACAAACTGCATTGCAACTGCCTTAATCTGTGGTACTAAGGTATTCAAATCCGTGATGACAAATATGGTTCCTTCCCCGCCATCTGAAAAATAAAAGTCCTGTGCCTTTACGAGGAATGAATTCTTTCCTTCAATATAGGTTCCGCCATCCACCTCTGTACTGTAAACGCCAAAGGATTGAAGATCATCTTCGATTAACGCCAATTGCTCTTCATTCCCTGTAAAGATAAAATCTCCATCCTTACGCACTGCAACAAAGGAATATTTTTTCCCTAGCTCTTCATTTAAGTTTGTAATATACTCTATATTCGCAAGCTTCTCCGGCGTTTTTAATGCTGCCAGCTTGATCTCATTATAGGTCCCTCTCGTTAATCGATTTAATATCTGAATGGGATTGGTGAGAATCTGAAGCGTATCAGCCTCCACATCATAGGATTGCTGGATGGAATTCATCTGAAAGCCAACAATCGTGCTTGCCGCAACCGAAAACAAAAAAACCGGCATTGCAATCATGATTAAAAATGCGTATAATATCCTGTCCTTAAGCTTCAACCTAAATCCCTCACTTCCATAGAATTACAAGCTAAGTATATCATGATAGCTCTTAAAATGCACAGAAAAATACTATGACATTTCTAAAGATTCTATTAACACATAATGAAATCACAAGAATCCCGCCTAGAATTGTAAGAAGTTATTCTTTAACTTCTTATAAAAGGCGCGCGCTACTTGCGCCGTACATCTCGATGATTGGAACATGTACTTGGTTCCTATTATATATTTTATCTTACTTTATATACTGCTTTAAATCATTCACTTTATCAGTTCTTTCCCATGGAAGATCCAGATCATTTCTGCCAAAGTGACCATAAGCTGCTGTTTGCTTATAGATTGGTCTTCTTAAATCCAGCATCTTAATAATTCCTGCCGGACGAAGATCAAAATGCTTGCGGATAATGGTTACAAATTCATCGTCGTTAAGCTTTCCTGTACCAAAGGTATCTAACATAATAGAGGTTGGCTCTGCAACACCGATTGCGTATGACAACTGAATTTCGCAGCGATCAGCTAAGCCTGCAGCAACAATATTCTTAGCTACATAACGAGCTGCATATGCAGCGGAACGGTCAACCTTTGTGCAATCCTTACCGGAGAAAGCACCGCCGCCGTGTCTAGCATAACCACCATAAGTATCAACAATAATCTTTCTTCCGGTTAAGCCGCTGTCGCCATTTGGTCCGCCGATAACGAAGCGTCCTGTTGGATTGATGAAGAACTTTGTTTTCTCATCAATTAATTCCTGAGGCAGCACCGGATCTAATACATATTCTTTGATATCCTTGCGAAGCTGCTCGATTGTAACATTTTCATCATGCTGGGTTGATAAAACAACTGCATTCAGATGAATAGGCTTCCCATTCTCATCATACTCAACTGTAATCTGAGACTTTCCGTCCGGACGAAGGTATTTTAATACACCTTCTTTTCTAACCTTTGTGAGCTGCTTAGTCAATTTATGAGCAAGGGAAATAGGATAAGGCATGTATTCCTCTGTCTCATTGGAAGCATAGCCGAACATCATACCCTGGTCGCCTGCACCGATTTTAGATAATTCCTCATCTTCTGCCGTGTGCTCCTTTACTTCGAAGGCTGTATCCACACCCATAGCAATATCCTTTGACTGCTCATCAAGAGCAACAATAACACCGCAGGTATTTGCATCAAAGCCATACTCTGAATGGTCATATCCGATTTGGCGGATGGTATCTCTTACTATCTTTTGGATATCTACATATCCCTCCGTGGTGATTTCACCCATTACAAGTACTAATCCTGTGGTGATTGCTGTTTCGCATGCAACCCTACTCATAGGATCCTGATCTAATAATGCATCAAGGACAGCATCTGATATCTGGTCACAGATTTTGTCCGGATGCCCTTCCGTTACTGATTCCGATGTAAATAAACGTTTCTGCATGATAATCCTCCAATTCTTTCTTTTATACTGGCTGAATCAATAGAATTGATTCCATTAAGTTTTAGTTTACCAATTAAGTTGGAATTTACCCAACAGTGCCTACTGGTTATAAGTTCATATCATAATAGAAACAACTAAAAAAGTCCGCAATTCGCGGACTTGAATAATATCATAATCAAATCCTCTTATTGTTCGATTACTCGCTCAGGTTGGCACCTTCCTTAAATGGGGTTGCCGTGACTTCATAGAGCCTTACTCTCCGTCACTCTGAATAAGAGAAATGTATTAAATTATATTAATTTGTCATTCTATTAAGTACTTTAAGAATATAACGATTTTTTTTATTCGTCAAGCATTATTTTATTTTATCAATACTTTTTTTGAATCCACTCTACAATATCCGACAACATACCCAGAATGGCTATAAATCAATTGACATTTTTCTTCATGTTTCTTATACTCAAGTTATGGCTAGAACTTGGACAATGAAGAGTACATAAGGCATCCACGAAAGGAGAACCGTTCTTTTACACGGGTCAATAATGATGATGAATAAAGCAAAAATTCAAATCAACCAAGCGATCCCTGGCATGGTTGTTGCAGCTGATGTTTATACAAAGGATGACCATCTCGTTATCGCAAAGGAAACTACCTTAACTGACAAAATTATTACCCGCCTTGAGTTCTATTCCATTCCAGAGCTCTCGGTTTACTCTATTGATCAAAAGCCGGATGTGGATGGTTTCCTTGAACAGACTACCTACTATGAGAGAATTAAGCAGAGCGAGTCTTTTAAGCGTTTTCATTTGGCTTATCAAAATACTGTACTTCAACTAAAAAGCTCTCTAGATGCAATCGTCAATTCACAATCCGTGATAAACACTGATGAATTACTTAGGGAAGCTACTGAAATTATCGTTGGCTACGATTCAAACATTGAATTATTTGATATGCTTCATTGTATGCGAAATTATGATGATACCACCTATGTACATAGCTTGAACGTTGCTGTCATCTGTAACATAATCGGAAAATGGCTTCACTTTAATAAAAAAGATCTTGAAACGATTACTTTGTGCGGTTTACTCCACGACATCGGAAAGTTGATGATTCCAACACAAATTATAACAAAACCCTCAAAGTTAACTTCAGAAGAATATACTACAGTAAAAACACATACTACTCGCGGGTATACCATACTAAAGGACAAGACAATTGATCCAAGAATTAAGTATGCTGCATTAATGCATCACGAACGATGTGATGGTAGTGGTTACCCTTACGGCTTCTATAGTGAACAGATAGATTCCTTTGCAAAGCTGGTATCTATTGCCGATGTTTATGATGCTATGACCTGTGCGAGAGTTTATCGCGGTCCCTTATGTCCCTTTGAGGTTATTTCTATCTTTGAGAACGAGGGCTATTCAAAATATGATCCCAAATATATCATGACCTTCCTGGAAGGGATTGTTCAGACCTATATCAATAACACTGTTAAACTAAGTGATGGAAATATTGGTGAAATCATATTAATAAATAAGCTTGAACTCTCAAGACCAATCGTAAGAATTGGAGATGATTATATCAACCTAATGAAGCATCGGGATTTACATATTGTCGCTCTGGCTTAGTAACGATTCACAAAACAACTCCGTATATTCCAGGCTCAAACATAATGTATCGTACAATCTAATAATATTCCATAATAAAAGGGGCTGTTCATCGTGAACTGCCCCACTTTTTATTTGACAATATCAACCAACCTTTAATTTGAACTTTTTAATGGCCTTGGTATCTTCGGAATCAAACTTCACCATATCGGCTCCCAATTGCTGCATCTTATATTCAAATTTCTCGTAACCACGTTCAATATACTCTACATTTTCAACGATGGTAAAGCCTTCTGCCATAAGACCTGCAATTACTAATGCAGCTCCGCCACGTAGATCCGGTGCAGATACTACCGCTCCGGTAAGCTTGTCAACACCATCAATGATTGCCGTATTACTCTCTACCTTAATGGATGCTCCCATACGAGACAATTCATCCACATATTTAAAACGATTCTCAAATATACTCTCCGTAACAACACTGGTTCCCTTTGATACCGCTAAAAGTGTTGTCATCTGTGGTTGCATATCTGTTAAGAAACCTGGATAAATCAAGGTCTTAACATGAGTATTACCTAACTTACCTTCCGCCCTAACGCGAATGGCATCATCAAATTCCTCTACATCAGCACCAATTTCAATCAGCTTTGCAGTAAATGCTTCCAGATGCTTCGGGATAACGTTCTTAATTAATATGTCACCCTTAGATGCTGCGGCAGCAAACATAAAGGTTCCCGCCTCAATCTGATCCGGAATAATAGAGTACTCTGTGCCATGAAGCTTTGGAACACCTTTCACACGAATTACATCTGTACCTGCACCTTTAATATTGGCACCCATACTGTTTAGGAAATTGGCGATATCAACGATATGCGGTTCCTTTGCTGCATTTTCCAAAATCGTTAATCCGTCTGCTAGGCAAGCCGACAGCATCGTGTTAATCGTAGCACCAACACTGGAGCAATCAAAATAGATATGGGCTCCCTTTAATTCTTCTGCCTCCGCACAGATTAAACCGTGTTCAATCTTTACTGCTGCTCCTAAAGCTTCAAATCCCTTAATATGCTGATCAATCGGTCTGCTACCGATGTTACAGCCTCCTGGAAGCGCGACCTTAGAACTTTTATATTTACCAAGTAATGCTCCTACCAAATAATAGGACGCACGAATCTTTCTCACATAATCGAAATCTACATCTACAGTTTGAATCAATCCTCCGCAGATTTTAACTGTATCTCCATTAACATACTCTACCTTTGCTCCGATATCTCCGATTGCCTGTAATAAAACTCTGATATCTCTTACATCTGGTACATTTTCTATTGTAACGGTCTCGTCTGTCATTACCGCTGCTGCTATTATTCCGAGTGCCGCGTTTTTATAACCACTAATTGTTACTTCGCCAATAAGCGGCTTTCCGCCTTTAATGATATATTGTTCCATTGCACACCTCATTTATTATCAAACCAAAGTCATATATTTTTTCATATAAAACAAAGTTAATTTTTTGTCAGCATTCATTGCCAATTTTGATTATACCACAATGTGGTGTTTTGTAAATTGTTTTTTAAAATTTAAATTTTTTTAATATCTATTATTTCCAGTATTTATGACATATCCCACGCCTCCATTCCATCTTTCCTATTTACTTATTTTGTTTCTATTTACTAGCAGCCTGTTTAAAAATTTTTTTTTAAACGTGCTTAATAAGATGCTTTTTCCTCTCTGAGTGTTTTATAATAACATACTCATTTGTACTGATTTATACAAGTTTTACAAGCTGTATCCATGGATCATCTATTAGTTATTGTAAGACGAAATCAATTTTATATACATGAAGATAATCGGTAAGAAAGGAAAAGAAAGATGGTTTTTTAATCTCAAACTTTGTCATTTTTAATCATAAAAATTACCAGTAAAACTCTTCTGATAAATTTGGATTGTATGTAATTCGGTTGAATCTTCAATTTTTTGTGCTATAATAGACTCATAATCAGGATGCTTCCGCCTTCTTCTATTATAAATATCAAAGAAGCTTTTGATTGTTATTCACAGAATATATCAGCAAGCAATATTCGAGTATTTAGAATTAAAATTGATTTTTTGTTAAGTTTTAATATTCTGGCTTTGGTGACGAATATTAAACAATGAGGAGATGATGTTATGGCCAATTATATTAAGATAGAATCCGTTCTAGGCAGCAAAGAGAATAAGGTAAAGCAGGCTCTAAAATTTAAAACAGGTAATTTTGTCTGGAAAATCAAATTCACTGCTCCCTTAAATCCTTCTACTGTTAATAACCGCAATCTATATGTTACTTCCATGAGCAATACTCCTCTACCAACCAACATCAGATATGATTCCATTGGTAATTACATTGAAATAGAGCCTCTGGCTCCCTATGAGAGAAATGAATCCTATCTATTACACATCACAACAAATGTAAAATCTAAAAAGGGACAGACTTTACCCAATGAAATAACAATCCAGTTTAAGGTCTGATGCAGCATATAAAGAAGTATTGTATAAAGAAGTAGGAAACTGATTTATTTGCCTTTTATTACATAAATATCAAAGCAGTTCGATTTGCACAGGCCAGTCGAACTGCTTTTTTAATACAGCTTCTGTTTTCTTATTTTGATCCCTATTTTTTATCCCTGCTTATCTCATTATCTCAGTTATACACTAATTTCTTCCTATATTCTGATTTCTTTCAATGTTCTAACTTTTCGATAATCTATCTCTTCGTATATTCTATCTCTTCGTATATTCTTAACTTTACTGCAGTTACATTAAATGAATTCTATTTTGCACTAAATCCATTAGCTTCGGATATTCCTTGAAAAGCTGGTTCAAATGATTTTCTTCTTCTTCGAAGATCACCGCAACATCCTCTTGCAATATTGAGGCCAAATCCAGTATGCCTTCGATTGTTTTACGTTTCAGCTTTCCGGCATGTTCAATCAGTAAGCAGCAATCTCTAAGTCTGTCTTTCTTTGATAATACCTCTATATCATTTAATTTTTCTGCAGTTATTTTAGCCATTTTTGAAGACTTTAGCTTACCTGCTTTATATAAGAATAAAGCCATTTCCTTTGCTAATGTTGTTTTCCCGGAGCTTTGTGATCCGATTATGATCAACATTCTCGTTTGTTCCTGCAGCATCGCGTCTAAACTTTTAACCAGCTGTTTTTTCACAGATGGTACCTGTAGGTAATCTTTAAATATTTCCTCCAGATTTATCTGCAGCTCCTCTGAAATTTGCTTTAACTTTTTGTTTTCTTCCTCGAGGCCTTCTTCCTCCAGTATGTCATAAATCGCTTGCTCTACTTCTTCTTCCGCAATTTCACGGAGGTCAGTCGGCGTCTCTAGATTTGTTTCATGCTCCGGCATGTCCTGGATCTCCACACTTAATCCGCTTTCTGAGTCCTGCTGTCCCACCATGGTATTCTCGCTATAAGCCTCTTCCGGGCTATCTTCACTGATATCCTCGGATAAAACCGAATCTGCATCCAGATGAGCCTCTTCATCGACGGGTTGTTTTTCTGCTGTCCCAGCCTCATTTAAAATTCCAGCTCGTCTTTTAATTTCCTTCATGATGCCATCTTTGTCGGTGTCAGTTAAATAATAAGATCTGAGAATCTTAGCTTTCTCTACAAAGATTCCTTCTCCAAACCATAATACAATATCATTGCATTCATGAATACATTTCTGCTCCAACCCTGCTTTATAATACAGTTTTGCCAGCTCGTATGCCCATTTCTCAGTATATTCTATCCGTTTGAGCTCTTCTAGTATCTCTATTAAATGATCATAGGATTCACCCTTTAGCTTATCGAACTTATAGCGAAAAACATAATTATAATAATCATTAGGAGCGAGCTTCTGATATTCCCCCAAGAAATACTCAGCATCCTCTGTATTATTTAATTTAATTGAAATTTCAGTTAGCTGAAATAAAGCTTTTCTAGATTTAGTTTTTTCATATATTTTTGAATATAATTCTGCTGCTTCTTCATATTTACCATTTTCCGTTAATACCTCGGCAATAAGATGCAGATCCGTTATATGTTTTATTTTTTTATAGTCTATCCCATCAAGTATTTTTAAGGCGGATAACAGGTCGCCTTCGTCCACTTTTCGTTTCATTTCTTCTAGTTTGATAATATTCTCGTAGCTTCCCATGACACAACCTCCTAAATCCAAAGCTATTCTATGATTTGAACGACACAAGCTCTATTCGAACAATATATATATAATGGATGTGGATGTATATATGTTCAGATGGCGCAGACCGGCATCTTGCACTTGCATGTATTTTGCAATTGCAAGATGGTAAGGCAAGTCCAGATGAATATATATGCATTCACATCCATCTTCACTATCTAAACCAAGCTTTTGTCGCTCAAATCATTCTATATAAATACTACCATTAGTGATCTATTTAGACAAGCACAAAACATATATCGCCATGTAATACCATTTATCTATGATATGCTCTGTCGTTATAAATCGAAAAACAGAGCTTAGCGATACGAAACAGTATCTCCAAGCCCTGCTTACCTGTAAGCAACTTCCAGAACAAATTACATATCTTTATGATAGCTCAGGGTATCAACTAGCTCTTTTGTCAATTCGATATTGTCTTTCTGAAGTAAACGATATCTTCCTTCCAGCTCCCTGACCTTTTTTTGCTTTTCTCTATGAAATCTTTGCATTGCTTCTTCAAACGCCGGCTGACGCTTTAGCTTCTCCCTAATTTCCTTTGAAAATGGACAATAGGTTGCCATGATATCCCGGACTGGCTTATTTAGCTTCATCGCTCCCATGGCTTCAAAGCTAATCCACTGTTCGTAATCCATTACAAATATTTCACGACTGCTGCTGCGACCTCGCTGAATTTGTGCTTTAATCTTTTCTTTTCGTTCATCATTCAGCTCTTTATTCTTTCGATAGAATTGAAGATAGTCAGAGTATTCGGAGGTGAGCGATTTATTCGTTATATCATTCCATAGAGCTCCTTCTATCGTACGGCAAAGCTCCCAACGATACCTGCCACAAATGCGTATCAGCAGAGTACTTAGCTTTGCTTCTGAAAAGATAGGAAGCAAAAACCGTCCGGCAGTATCGCGGCGTTTTCCGGTAATCTCCTGCCACATAACTCCGTTGCTGCCTACATTCGGTAACAGCACAATATCAGGGAACACTCTCTTTATAATATATTCTTTTTGAATGTTCTTATCCTTATCTGCATAAATAATTTCACGGTCAAAAACAGAATAATCAATCTGCATTATATTTGCTAATGCTTCATTGATTGCGGAAGCTGACAATATGGATCGTTCAATCGTATTCATCCAGCTATCCTTATGTAGTACCGGCACAAAGGTTGTAATCTGTCCGCTTGTCGTTCTGTTATTATATCGGAACATATTTTGAATCTCATATTCCACTTTTTTAACCGGATCCTCCAGCCATAACGGAACCTCTTTTTCCGTAAGCTTACCCTGCTTCTTTAAGCCATTGATCATCTCTGGGTATTCCAAATCAAATTCATTCTTGGAGGGTTCCTTTTTACCTTCGTAGATCGCTGTCAGCCAGGACTTGATATCGTATATTTTACATAAGCCCTGCTGCTGTTCTTCTTCATTAAGGAAATAGAGTGATAATAGTTGCTCCTTCGTTAACAAACGTTCATCTGCGTACCCATATTTTAAGAACAGGTCAATTACCCGGGGTGCTTTCTTTTCCTTATAAGCCCGGATAAAAACCCTGTTATATATTTCATAGTGGTTCTCTGCCAGCCTTCTTCTGATATGACGTGCCGAATCATCACTAGCGGTTTTGTCCTTTAAATGCACAAAATCAAGCATCGCCTTCTTCATTTCCTCCGCTTGATTCTCGGCAATCTCGGCGTATTCAAGGATATTATGGAAGGAATTTTCCATCTCCTTCAGTGCATTGTTGGTATCGTCCATCGAGTGCTTTAATAGGGTCTCGGCGCTAATATCCTGGCTCTTATCCCCTGTTAAAAGTAGATGATATATTTCTTCCATCTTTTTGCGATTTACCGGAAGAACCTTACCAAGCATTCGTTCTGTGAAGCGCTCTGCTTTATTTACTTCCTCAATGATGCTGTCCATAATATCCAATAAATCATCGCTGCTTCCCGCATAGCTGCTGCCTTCAATGGATAATTCCGCGAATAATTGGAACAGACTATTATCCTTATCATCTACCAGACACTGTGCCATAGCCAGGTAATCCCGTGACAGTTCTCTCAGATGCTCCAACTGTTGGTTTACCACACTAACCTGATCCTCTACCTGGTACAAGGTGACCGCATTTCCATAGGAATAGAATTGCTTTACTATATCTAATGGCAATTTATTGCACTCAACATAATAGTTTACCCTGTCTCTGATAAGCTCTAAGTCACTTTCCAGAGGCGTTAGTCCACTGAGTCGTTCCGATACCTTTGCTTTGATGCCAAGTCGATTCGACTGTTCTTCATACTTGCGATAGGTATTATCTAGGAACTGATAGAGCTCTGCTCCATTTCTAAGTATTCCTTGATAGATCTGCTCCAACTCATTGATCATTTTATAAAAGGATGCCACCATAAAGCCGTGGTAATCTTTATTTACAGCTAACACCGTTTCCATTGCTTCCTTGTTATTCATTGGAAAAGCATAGAGCATCAGGTCGTCCACTGCTGTATATGTGCTTTGAAACCTACCGGTATACAGATCGTTGATACCCAAAAATGTTCCTGAACCTACAACTATTCGGGAACCTTCATTCGATATTAAAATTCTGCCCTTAATCACCATGGCAATATAATAGACAGGCTCACCTTCGCTAAAAATTACAGTATTTTTTAAGAATTGATTTACTGCATTCGGATTTAATTTTATGTCCATTACACACCGCCCAATCAATTTATTAACAACCCATCAAATATCAGAAGTCAGTAAAGACTTCCGACAGGTGCAGGGATTCTGCTTTCATGTTTTCTCTATTATATACTAAATACGACATTTCAAAAAGCAAAAAGTAACGTAATTCCCCTAACTAGGACAAAATTCTTACGTATGAATCTATGCTTTGTCTATGTTTTGCCAATGACCATACGATGCTTCAAGAATACACACTCATCGCCATACAAAAAGAGTTAAGAAGTAACTTCCAAGCAAGCTCGCAATATTCACGATAATCGTTGAGACCATTAAAAAAGAATTAGAGAACAACTTACAAGTTAACTTGTAAGCTGTTCCCTAATTCTTTTTGTATTGGCGGCACACAAGAGCTTTTGCTTAGTGCTGCTTCATTCCTGACCTGACACGGTTCACAAATTCCTGTTGCGTAAGACCCAAACGTCAACATCACTTATAAAGGGCAGCCCTACAGTAAGTCATCCTAGGCAGAACATCACCCCTGCTGTAGCGGATTGCAGGTACAGGGCACCGCTATCTCCCCGGCTGCACGGAAATCTTATGACTTATTCATGGCTTTTTAATAAGCTGTAAAACCTCTCTGGTTCTTAACTTATATTTACTTTCAAAAAAGCTGTATGCCCAGTATATAATTTTTGAAAGAGAATGTCAACCCTCAGACTTTGCCATTTTATTGCGAATTCTCAATTCTTTAAAAAATGTTTGCAACACCTGAGTACACTCCTCCTCCAGTACTCCAATCTCCATTTCGACCTGATGATTAAACTCCTTCATCTGCAGAATGTTCAGGATGGAGCCAGCGCAACCAGCTTTAGGATTCATCGTTCCCACAACTACTTTTTTAATCCGGGCTTGGACAATGGCACCGGAACACATCTGACAAGGCTCAAGAGTTACATACATAGTGCAATCCTCTAGACGCCAGTCACCCATTACTTTACTAGCCTTTTGAATAGCAACCAGCTCGGCATGTGCCAGGGTTGTTTTTTTGGTGTTTCGTTTATTATATCCCCTACCTATTATTTTATCCTGATATACGATAACACAACCGATGGGAACCTCTCCGATCCGGCTCGCCTTTCTGGCTTCCTTAAGTGCCTCCCGCATATATTTTTCATTCATCATAATTTCAGTATTCCTTTATATCTGGACGACTCCATTGTATTTTGGTATAGTTATTTTAGCATAAGGAAAACGAGGTGACAATATGAATATCCATGGCTTTAACAAATTAACTCTGCTGGATTATCCAGGTCATATGGCTGCTACAATCTTTTTGGGCGGCTGCAATATGCGATGTCCCTTCTGCCATAATGCTTCTCTGGTGACCAGAGTTGCCTCGCAGCCAGCAATTCCAATGGAGGAGGTATGGAACACTCTTGCGAAACGAAAGCACATTCTGGAAGGTGTCTGTATCACCGGCGGCGAGCCAACTCTAAATCCTGGCCTTACTGAACTGATTCGCAATATCAAATCCTTTGGCTTTAAGATTAAACTCGATACAAATGGCACAAACCCAGAGTTATTAAAAGCTCTGATAGAAGACGGGCTCATCGATTATGTGGCTATGGACATCAAGAATTCTAAAGAAAAATATGCTCTTACCTCTGGTTTTCCTAATATTAATATGGATAAAATAGAACAAAGCATAGCATTTTTGTTGTC
>JAQZBD010000134.1 GCA_029239235.1 Herbinix sp. | reverse complement strand
ATCGTTCGTTATCCTGGCGGAAACTTTGTATCGGGATATCATTGGGAGGATGGTATTGGTTCAAAGGCTGACCGTAAGCCAAAGCTTGATTTAGCCTGGTCAGTGATCGAAAGTAATCAATTTGGTCTAAATGAATTTATGGACTGGATAAAGAAGGCCGGTACTTCAGCCATGATGGCTGTCAACCTGGGTACTCGTGGTATTGAGGACTCCAAAAATATCGTTGAATACTGTAATATTAAAAAGGGCTCCTATTACAGCGACCTTCGCAGAAGTCACGGTTATGAGGAGCCGCATGATATTAAGCTTTGGTGCCTTGGCAACGAGATGGATGGTCCCTGGCAAATGGGGCATAAGACCGCTGAGGAATACGGCCGTATCGCATCAGAAGCGGGTCGTATTATGAAAATGGTCGATCCCTCCATAGAGCTGGTTGCCTGCGGAAGTTCTTTTCTTCAAATACCTACCTTTGCAAGCTGGGAGGCAACCACTTTAGAGCATTGTTATGATCAGGTGGATTACCTCTCCCTTCATCAGTATTACGGTAATTCGGAAGGGGATACGCCGAACTTTCTGGCAAGTTCCGTTGCCATGGAGGATTTTATCAAATCAGTCATCTCCATCTGTGATTATGTCAAAGCTAAGAAACGGAGTAAAAAGACTCTCCACTTATCCTTTGATGAGTGGAATGTTTGGTATCATTCCAACGAACAGGACAAGAAGCTGGAACGTTGGACTGAGGCTCCCCATCAGCTGGAGGATATATATAATTTCGAGGATGCGTTATTGGTTGGAAGTATGTTGATTACCTTACTTAAACATGCAGACAGAGTTAAGATTGCCTGCCTGGCACAGCTTGTTAATGTAATTGCACCAATTATGACCTCAGACACAGGTGCCTGGAAACAGACGATCTATTATCCATACCTGCATGCAAGCATATATGGACGAGGTACAGTTCTACATACAGTTACAAAGTCCCCTGTTTATGACAGCAAGCATGGTGATGCACCCTATCTTGATGCTGTGCTTATTATGGATGAGGAATCGGAAACCCTGACTCTTTTCGCTGTAAATAAGAGTCTGGAGGATTGTATTGAGGTTAGCTGCGATCTGCGTCAGTTCGCTGATTATCATATCCTTAATCATATCGTATTGGCGCATGATGACTTAAAGGCAGTAAATACAGAGGAAGCTCCGAACAATGTCATTCCAAGAACCGGAGGCATATCCTCCCTTCAACAAGGACATTTGGTGGTAGTATTAGAAAAGCAGAGCTGGAATGTTATACAGCTTCAAAGGTAATCCTTAAAGATGTACTAATAAGAAAACACCTCCGTTTTTGATTTTTGGATAAACTCGTCTATGCTTTCCTGTCGAATATCTATATATTGTTCCGTTTCAGTAGATCCTAGATGAATATACATTGGTAGTTCCCCTGGCACCCCACCAACATTAACATAATAGGGCGGCTCCATTGGATAGCTCCTAATATACAACCCGGAACCGAGACTCTTCCCATGATAGGGTGCAAAATCATCCCAAGAAACAGCATCGCCCTTTTTTGCAATGAGTTTCAGTTCGTCAAGGGTTAGGAATTTTTCATTTCCAAAGAGAAAGGTTTCCGGCAGAGGGGAATTTCCTTTTACATTGCCCCACGATGAAAGCCAAGAATGCCCGGCATCATAGGAATCACCATCAATCAATAAATAGGCGTTTCCGTTATTCCCAAATTCATGACGAACTCCATCTGTGGTGGTGATATAGTACGTTACACCACCTCCCGCTATGCTCTCCGGGTTTGGAAGATATCCGCCCCGGCTATTATGAACCAAGGTAACGATATCGGAAAATTCTGAACGGTCAAACAAACGATACCGCTCATTTTTACCACTTGGTATTACCACCAGCTCAATTTTTTCAACGTTCTCCACACGCAGGTTTTTAGCCCATTCCATGGATGCTTGCTGTGGGTTGGCTGCAAATGCAATAAAAATTGCAGCTACGGCAATCAGCGCTGCCAGCATTACCCATAAGGCAGGTTTTTTGTAGCGTAGCATATTTTTTATCCTGCTTTTCGTATCTCCTTCGCCAAAGGCCAGAGGGGTACCGGCAATGATTTTTCTGCCTGTTGCAAGGCTTAATAGAGATGCAGAATATTCCTCTCGAATGTTGGCTCCCAACCGTCTCATTACGCTTTCATCACAGGACATTTCCATGTCCTTGATCGTAAGCGTAAATGCAATCCAAACGAGAGGATTAAACCAGTGGATACATAAAGCTGTAAACGCAATAATTTTCATCACATGATCAAAACGTCGAATATGGGTTTGCTCATGAAGGATGATATAGCTTTGCTCCTGCTCTGCTAAAGTCGATGGTAAGTATATTTTGGGATGAAACAGACCGATAACAAAAGGGGAAGCAATATGATCGGCAAGAAAAATATTACCCTGCAGCTTCACTGCGCCTATTAGTCTTTTGCGCAACCGCAAAAAAGATACGATGGAGTAAAGCAAAAGTATAACTACTCCCAAAAGCCAGAGGCCTTCACCGATGGTTGCCGCTATCAGCAGCGGATTATCCTCACTTGCGCCATTTGTCGGAGCGGGCAATATGGGGTTGATTGCATTATCAACAGCCGCTATGCCTGTGCTTATCTGTGGCGTTTCCGAATAAACAGTATTTGTTGATATGGAACTTGCATTAATCGGCAACAAGCTAAACATACTTTCAAAGGAGATAGGGCAAAGCAGCCGAAAAAACACAACACTCCACAGAGCATAGGAGAAAATCTTTGGAGCCTTTTTCAAAAGCAGCCGTGCAACCAGCACGAAAACAATGATGCTGCTCGCGGTCAAACTCATATTAAGAACTTGTATAAAAGTCTCAAGGATTTTCGATTGAATATAATACGGCATAGGTTCACCTCCCATTCTGACGTATCAGTTTTTCCAGCTCGTCAATTTCCTGATCAGTCAGCTTTTTCCTTGTTGTAAATGCTGCTAAAAATTTCGGCAACGAGCCGTCAAAGGTTTCTTCAATAAACTTTTCGCTTTGCAAAGCATGAAACTCTTGCTTAGATAGAATAGAAGAAACAGAACCTTCTTGATTTTTGAAAATATTACGCTGGCATAGGCGGCGCAGCATAGTATAGGTTGTGGATTTTTTCCAGCCTAGCTCCTGTTCACATAATTTCACCAGGTCACCAGAGGAAATTGGCTCATGATCCCAGATCAAATCCGCAAACTTCGTTTCCATAACACCTAATTTGTACTCAACCATATCAAACACCTCTTTTGGTTTAATGACGTTAAATCATTTTCAGTCTAACGTCGTTAAACCATTTTGTCAATAAAGATTTATACTGGCATCGATTCCTGAGGATGGAGAAAGCAACAAACAAGCGTATCGCCTATTACACTCGATACGCTTGTTTTCAGTCTTCTTACGTTGCAGTTCCTATAAAAACAGATTGGTTTGTTATAATGCCCTAGGTTGAACTGCCTTTACTTCTAATATTTCACTACTAATATTTCACTTCCAATATTTTACCTCTAATATTTTACTTCTAATATTTTACTTCTAATATTTTTCACTTATTCTAATTCTTCATTCCAGTTAACACAATTCCCTCGACAAAGCTCTTCTGTCCTAAAATATAAATAATGATACCCGGAAATATTGTCATAAATGTCGCTGCCAAAGCCACTGGCCAATTCGTACCGAAAGATCCTGTAAAGTTGGTTAACGCCACCGCAAATGTGAATTTACTCATACTATTAATATAAATAATCTGCTGGAGCATATCATTCCAAATCTGTATGAACAACATCATAGCCACTACCACAACCGCGGGTTTAATGGACGGAACCAGTATTGTCCAAAGAATACACATTCTTCCTGCACCGTCGATAGAGGCTGCCTCATCCAGCTCCATAGGAATTGTCATCAAAAATTGTTTAATTAAAAATATATTAAAGAAACCTCCACCTGTTAAATATGGCAGAATCAGAGGCCAATAGGTATCCCCTAATCCCAGACCCTTGGTCCAGAATACATAAAGGGGAATTAACGTAACCATTCCCGGCAAAAGAATTGTGCCAACACAGATATTAAAAATGAGTTTTTTTCCTCTAAATCGTAATCTGGCAAATGCATATCCACAAAAGATTGCAGTCACAGTGCCAAATAATACAGCTGGAACTATGATGGAAAATGTATTAAAGAAATATTTCCAATACTCAAAGGTTTCTAGTGCTTTCGAATAATTTGACCACAGCCATTCATAAGGAATAAAGGACGGCGGATAAGCATTCAATGCTCCTGTACTCATGAGAGAAGATCGAAAGATCCACCAAATCGGTAATAGCACCAGTAAAGCCACGAACAATACGATTAATGTAATAACCAGATTTAACCATTTCTCTTTCTTTTTTGCGCTTTTAAATACTCCGTTGGCCAACATCTATTCCTCCCCTCCAAAGATCTGTGACTTTTGTGTCTTAAATAATATAATCGTAAAAATTCCGACCAGCAGGAAGAATATAACTGCATATGCCGCTGCATATCCCATTTTATTCTTTTGAAATCCATACAAATATATTACATAGGACATAAACATAGACTTTTTGCTTGGCCCTCCGTTTGTAAGAGCCAGTGCGGGGTTAATAACCTGCAAATGAGTTATTAAAGCTGTCAGAACATTATAGAATATAATCGGAGAAATACTAGGAATCGTTACATGCCAAAATCGCTGCCAAGCATTAGCACCATCAATTTTTGCTGCCTCCACATATACTCCAGGTACATTCTGCAGTCCAGCAAGAAAGATAACAATCAAGTTACCACTAATCCAAATGGCAATCAGTACCAGGGAAGGAATTACCTGATCGGTGCTATTTAAAAATCTTTGCGGAGGAAGTCCTACCATGCGCAAAAGAAAATTAAATAGTCCAAAATTCCCTTCGTACAACCACTCCCACCCTTTAAAAACGCCAATGGCGGGAAGCAAATATGGTACAAAGAAAACAGAGCGGAACAACGTCCTTCCTTTAATCTTCATATTTAACATCAATGCAACCAGCAGGGAGTACAAAATTGCACCAACTACTGCAAGAAAAGCATACAGAACTGTAGCCTTGATAGAATCGATAAAATAGATATCCTTCGTAAAAATACGTGTAAAATTGGCAAAGCCCACGAATTTTGGTGTTGTCAGCCCATTCCAGTCGAATAAACTTAAAACGAATACCGCCAGAGTCGGCAAATAACTAATGAATGTAACACCAAGAAATGCTGGTATCAAACACAAATAAGCAGTGATTTCTTCCTTTTTTCCAGCTCTTGACGTAATTTTTATTTTTGCTTTTGCTTTATTTTTCATGCCAGCACCTCTTTTAATCAGCAGGTGGTCCACACAATGCCTTATGTCGACCACCTGGCTGCATTTATTTCGTTTTTATTGCGGATTACTTTCTTCGAAAATACTTAATAATTCTTCTTTATTCTCATCAATTGCTTCTCTCATGGTCTGATCACCCGTCCAAACACCTGAGAACACGGAGTCCAGTGTAGCATTAAACTCTTCCGCACCATTTACATAATACCAAGCTGTAGATACCATATTGTTTTTCGCGTAATCTACAACTGCGCTCTTATACATTTCTTTTTCAGGGAAATTAGGATTACCAATCCATTTGTCAATTTTATCTGGCTCTGTATACCAGGATTCCAGAATAGGCATCCAAGTACCAGCTTCAATCAATGACCAGGAATTTTCTTCCTTATAGTACCACTTCAACCATTCCATTGCTTCTTGCGGATGCTCTGTTGATGAAAATACTACATTAGGTCCGCCGGTACAAATTGTAACAGGCTCCTTCATATAAGGGAGAACTCCAACACCATATTCAAAATCTGCATTTGGTCCAAGGAAAGTTCCTACATTCCACTGTCCATCTGTAGCCATAACCACTTTTTTGCTTCCCAATGATGACTCAAGAGCATTTGCAGCACTTGTTACCGGAGGTGCACAGTGATATACAGTAGAGAGATCTGCAATCTTCTGGAGTGCATCTACAGTTGCCTCACTGTCTATCGTACAAGCTGTTCCATCCTTACTGTAATAGCCTCCGCCATTGGATAAGGTCCATACTTCCAGCTGCCAAGGAAGAGTATTCACAGTACATCCATATACATCAATATTATTTGGATCAAATTCCGGATCCAACGCATTTTTGCCATTAATATCAAGAGTCAGCATCTGTGCAGTCTTAACAAAGGTATCCCAGTTCCAAGCTGCATCCGCTGTTGCCGGAGGAGTTAACTGCGCTGGGTCTAAGCCCTGTTTTTCACAAACCTCTTTTAATAAATCAATGTTATACCACAGATTTAATACTTCATTCGCTGCTGAGTATGCTACCGGTTTTTCTTCATATCTGAAGGTTAATGCATCCAGTGGCTTTGCATCTCCTTCTCCATACATTCCGCTAATGTCCGCAAGCAATCCATTCTCAGCAAATTTTAGCACGCCGGCTTCACTCATAATTGCAGTATCAGGAAGCTCTCCTGCTGTCGCCATTGCATTTAATTTTGTAACATATGTATCGTGGTCAATTTTAACTACCTCTACCTGAATCTTATCTTGTTCGCTGTTAAACTTATCCGCCACCTTCTGTGTAGCAGCAGTTTCTACTTCGTTTCCCCATTGTGCATAAGTAATCTTAACTCTTTCGTTACTGCTCTTTTCTTCACCCGTATTAGCATCACTACTTTTTTCGGTTTCGACCTTTACATCCGTACTTGATGCTTTTTGCTCGCCACCCTGAGAGCATCCTACCAGTACCATAGCTGATACCGTAACTGCTAACAACCCACTCAATACCTTTTTCTTCATTTTTTTCTCCTTTTCTCTGATTTTTATTATAAAATAATAATAATAATAATAATAATAGCCGTGCTGCCTAAAGTATTTCTTTAATCCATACAAGCATTTCACCTGTTTTTCGATTTCCCCAATAGGGATATGGAATTAAAGTCAGTTCTTTTTCTTCAAATTCCGGTCGTTTTTCTGTGTATAACGACTCCGTTTCCCAGCCCCTGGACCTTATTTTCTTTCCTTTGCATCGTATCATACTTGTTCCTCCAAGAAGACTCTCATCGTATTGCTCCTTAAGTTCGGCGTTGGTATCAAGGAAATACGCCGGAAGATTGGATTCATTATCTACTTCTTCCATGCAAAAAACGAGAGGTCCTTTCATGACCGCTACTTTACCAACATCCTCCTTCACCAGTGGATTAGCTCGAACGATGCGAGGTTCCATAGGAAAGGACAGAGTAATCGTTTTATTCATAAGTTCAGTATTCAGCTCATAATATCCGTTATTAAACAGTTTATCCTCCCGGACAATGCCATCTACTTCAATACTATAATCCTTCACATACTCCGGTATTCTAATATAAAGCTTACCCACAGCAGGATCTTTGCTCCTGGTATGTAATACAATTTTACCATCATATGGGAACTTTGTATTCATCTCCAGCTCAATTTCCTGTCCATTCATCAATGTTTTCACCTTACTTGAGATGAATAAATTAATCCAAATTGCATCCTTTTCAGCAAAATATATGTACTCTCCTAAGGAGGCCAGAGTTCTTGCAATATTGGGAGGGCAGCAAGCTACACCGAACCAAGACTGACGTACCGGTTTCACATGTTCCTTTGAGGTTCTTGGTATACAATTATCCGGCCACACCTCCAAGGGATTGACATAGAAGAAGCTACGTCCATCCATCGCTATACCAGCAAGAACAGTATTATAAAGAGCTTTTTCTACAACATCATAATATTTAGCATTCTTTGTGATTTGTGCCATTCTTCGCCCGAAGAGAGCCAGTGCGATGGAAGCACAGGTCTCTGAATAGTTACTATTGTTCGGCAGATCATAATCTGTTGTAAATCTCTCTAAAATTCCAGAGCTTCCTACGCTTCCGGTAATATACATCCTCTTATCCACCATATTGTTCCATAGGGTCTCGCAGGCTTCTAACAACTCCGTGTCATCATATGCCGCTGCGATATCTGCCATTGCACTATACATATATCCAGCCCTTACGGCATGACCCTCCGCAGTTTTCTGCTCCCTGATTGGAAGATGGGATTGTGAATAAGTAATATCATAGTTTTTAAATTCATCAAAAATTTGCTTGAAATCAGGTTTCTTTTTTTCCTCCAGAAAATAGTTTGGTTTTTCACCTCTTCGATCCAGGAACATCTTTGCTTGTTCTAGGTAGCGAACCTCTCCCGTTACTTCATAAAGCTTATAGAGTCCAATTTCCACCTCCTGATGACCTGGATATCCTTTTGAATTATTCTCTGCCGAGAATTCCCTGCAGATTAAATCGGCAAAACCTTTCATAATATGTATGAGCTTATCTTTTCCTGTTGCATGGTAATAAGCTACAGCAGCTTCCATAAAATGACCCGCACAGTATAATTCATGACCCTCCATCAGGTTTTGAAAACGTTTACCAGGCTCTTTTATACTGAAATATGTATTAAGGTAGCCATCCTCCTCTTGAGCTTCACCGATTAATTCAATTACCTCATCTACTCTGTCCTCTAGTTCCTGATCCGGTGATGCCGCTAACGAAAATGCAACTGCTTCCAGCCACTTCGCCAAATCAGAATCTTGAAAAACAACTCCATAAAACTCGCCTTTTTCTCGTTGTGCCGCTATCTTAAAATTTTGTATACAATGACTTGTTTCAATACCTTCAAGCCTATCATTTAATATATCCCATTGATACGGGATGATAACTTTTCTAACAAGTCCAATATATCGATCCCAAAAGTCATCTCTTATTTCAATCTTTTTTAGTGGAATTATAGCTAATTTATTCATCTACGCGTTTGTCCTTTATCTTTGATATTTTCGGCCAAGAATTTCTAATCATTTAAAACATTCCTTATAACACCTATCTTGAATTTCATAAAAATATTGGTAGAAATTGAATTTTACTACTTCTCAATCATATTAATGATTAAACGTTTTATCTTATGTTAATGATAATACATTACTCAGAATTATTTTTCAATATGTTTTATCTATTTTTTCCAATTATTTAATTGTTAATTTTATATTTAGTACTCTTTATTACCATATTTTTCAATGTTATTTCAAATTCACTAAATCAATTGTGCGTATTCAGCATTATATCTACATGATATAACGTTTTATCAATGCACTTTAAACAATTCCTCATCAAACTTATAGTTCTAATTCAATATTGATTAGCACTCTTTTCAAATTCTAAAAAAAGCAATTGCAGTTGAATCTTGAACCGCTCTTCTCAAGTTGCCAGACAGCAGTTCAAGTATATTCAAATACAATTACTTTTCATTTTACATTTTTATAGATATTTCAATCAATACTTCAATCGATACTTCAATTCAAAACCACTGTCAGCGAATTATATTTACGGAATCACGTTTTACAAGGCTGCATTTCACATAATCTTCATGCCCGGTATGTGGCTTTTCATCATCCAGACTATCGACAATCAGCTCTGCCGCCCTACGGCCAATCTCACTTAGTGGAATCGCCATTGTAGTCAGTGCAGGGAGAAAGGCCGTACAGATTTCCCTATTATCAAATCCTACCAAAGCCAGTTCCTTGCCAATTTCCAGATTAGTCTCATGAGCATAATCATATACCCCTGCTGCCATATCATCATTCATAGAGAAAATAGCAGTGACTCCTTTTTTTATTAAGGATTCTGCTGCCTCACGACCCTTTTCCCTTGACCAGTCCCCCTCATAGATGTAATCCGGATTGCACAAAATCCCATTATCATAAAGGGCTCTTTGATATCCTTTCAAACGGGCATTCGTATGCATACTGACTCTATCACCCATGATAAGGCCAATCTTCCTATGTCCGCTGCCAATCATTTCCTTCGTAGCATCATATGCCGCCTGCTCATCATCATAAATAATAGAGGATACTCTTTCTTTTTTCGAAAACCCATAGGCTATGGCAACCGGCACTTGATTCACCTCCGGCAGGAATTTAATTTCACGGCAGTGAGCGCAAACGTAGATAATACCTGCTACCTGCGCACTTTTCATCATATGAAACTCTTCCTGCACCTGATTATGGTATTCTTCATTATGATAAAATTTATTATTATATTTCTTATACAGTCTTAAATTACCCAGAATAAAGGTATATCCGTTCTCCTCCAGATATTCGTGAATTCCATCCACAATACCAACACTATTAAAAACAGTGAGATCCTCTGTAATAATACCGATTACATTTGATCTGCGCTGCTTTAAATTCTTTGCCATAATGTTTGGGACATAGTTCATCTCTTTTGCAATTCTTAGGATTCGCTCTCTAGTCTCCTCACTTACACGACCCTTACCATTGAAAATGTTCGAAACCGTCGCTATCGATACCCCACAGGCATCGGCGACCTCTTTTATGTTTGCCATGTACTCACCTCAGTATTCTGTTATTTCCAGTGTCACTTTAGATTCAGAACTATTTGCCAAGTTCAAGTATGTAATCCGTATTATAGGTGCGCACATACAAGGAATTTCCCTTTTTCACTAGGTATGATGCCGCTGACTTTAAGCTGGTTTTACTAATAGTCACTCCGTTATTCCTATTTATTTGATATAAATAATCCTTTTCGTCTGTAAACCCATACCCGCAAAGAATTACATTATCAACAATCACAAAATTATTGGAGTTGCTAACCAAGGCTTTCGTTCTCCAAATGATACTCATATCGGATAAATCAATGGCTGTAATATATGCATTCATGTTATTTGAGCTTTTTGCATAGGTATTATGGCTATGAGAGACATATAAAATATCATCTTTGATTGCTGCCCAATTAACTCTCTGCTGTATATATTCATAATCTGATTTGATATATTTAGGAGAGTATTTGTAATTTGTAAAATCCAGAGAATACAGGATTTTCAAGGTATTATAGTCATATATATTTAAAATATAGCCTTCTGAAAAATCCGAGCCATAGATACAATAGATATAGCTTTTATCGTAAAATGCTGAGGTGATAATTAAACCATTCCATTTCGTATCAATTTCCTCCGGAAGATTGCCTGATAACATTCGGTATGAATTCGGTACTTCATAGGTATTTAATGAGAGCTTATTTTTCTTTAACCAGTTTTCTTCGTCTGTAATACTATTTGTTTTACTTGATTTTACTTTTAATTTTAATGCTGCTGCTTTTTTATTATTTACTTTACCATGAGCTAAAAAATAGCTAAAAGGCGGTTCCTCTAATAAAACCGAATCACCATCCTTCGTATCCGCTTTTGTAATGATTGCATTTTGATTAGCAACAATCGCAGTTAACATGAATAGGATCATAAATACACTTAGTACTCTTTTTTTCATCTGATTATCCCCCTTATTAAAATTCCCTTCTATTATATAATAGTGAATTTCCATTTACAACCACTTTTAGCCGTAAAGACACTATCCTATCCCGCAATTGAAGAAACGCGATTTAGAAGTGGGGGCTTCCTTCTTTATTTAAATTGTCTTTCGGAATTCACTGGTATTCATTCCGGTTACCTTTTTGAATACCTTGGCAAAATATTTCTCATCCCGAAATCCAACCTTATATGCAATTTCATAGGTTTTCATTTGAGAGTTATATAGATAATTACATGCCCTATCGATCCTTACCTTATTGAGATAATCGATAAAGCAGCAGTTTAGGTTCTGTGTAAACAGTGTGGACAGATACGCTGAGGTAACTCCTACCTGATCTGCTACCAATGTCAGGTTCAGATCCTGCATATAGTTCTCATTCATGTATTCAACTGCACTTTCTACAAAACGGTTTCCCTGCTTTTCAACACTTCTCGTGTTCACAAGTACTTCCTCTAGTTCCGACTCCTGCTTAATTAATCCCTCCAGCTTTGATAATATTTCCGTGGGGCGGCAGGGCTTTAGTAAATAATCTGATGCACCATAGCGTACTGCCTTTTGGGCATATTTGAATTCATCATAGCCGCTTAGGATAATTGTTTTCGGACAAATTCCTGCCGCTCTGGCCTCCTTCATAACGGTTAGACCATCCTTGTAGGGCATTTGAACATCAATTAGCATCAGCTCAGGCTTAAATTGAACAATTTTATCCAGAGCCTCTGAGCCATTCTCTGCCGTATAGATGGTTCCAATTAATTTGCTGTTATTGCTTATATATTTTTCAATCCCTGTTCGAATATTATCTTCATCATCCACGATCAATAACTTTGTAAGGAGCTTCTGCATCAAATCCATCCTCTCCGTTTATTCATACCGCGCCGGTATCTGAAGGGTAACAATGGTACCCATACCGTATTTACTTTGTATATCCAGTTTAAAATCGCTATGATACTTAATATTTAGTCTTTCTTTAATGTTTCTTATGGCAAATCTACCGATTCTTTGGCTGGAGTACTCCTTTGTCTCTTCATCAAAGACCTTTGCCAGCTGTTCCTGAGTCATACCCATTCCATTGTCTTTAATTTCAATCCGAATATAGTCCCCCTTCAAACATCCGTTAATTTCAATGCTTCCCTTTTCCCCCTTACGCTCCAAACCGTGAACAATTGCATTTTCTACAAAGGGCTGAATGATCAGCTTTGGAATCTTGTATTCCAGAATGTCCTCTTCCATATCAATCGTAAAATTCAATTTCTTTTCAAAACGCATCTTTTGTATTTGAAGATAATGATAAATTAAATCCTTTTCTTTGGCTAATGGTATCATGCTTTGTCCTTGACTTAACAGCAGGCGAAATAACTGAGATAAGGAGAAAATATCCTCTGCCAGCTTTTCACTGTTCGTGTTAATGGCCTGCCAGTACAGGGAGTCCAAAGCATTATATAAAAAATGGGGATTTATCTGCGCCTGCAAGGCATCCAGTTCACTTTGCCGCTCCCTTAAAACCATAACGTAGTTAGTATCGATTAATTCCTTGATCTCCTTAACCATTTGATTATAACACTCTGTAACCTCACCGATCTCATCATAGCCGGTCACTTCCAGCTTCTGATCGAAATCCCCTTTTTGAAACTTCTGCATGGATAAATTCAGTTTATTCAACGGCTTTGAAATGATGGTGGTTACCAGCATGAATAGAGGAAAGAGTCCCAGTAATAGTACCAACGCCAATACTACAGTCACTAGCCTGACATTTTGCAGCTCTGACGACCAATTTGATCTTGGAAGCATATAACATACAACGTTGCCATTCTTCGTAGTCTTACTATAGAACACATAATAACCATTATAGATGATATGATCATTCTCTCCCTTGTCAACCCCACTCAAAAAATCCGTGCTGCTCACGTAAGCCAGCACCTCATCCTCAAATTGACCTGCACGGACAAGCACCTCTCCCGTCTGACTGCAGATCATAATGCCCTCATTCTCTTTTTGTAATGCATTCATACAAATTTGCTCGTATTTGGAAGCCTCAATACCAATGCTTAAAAAGCCTATCATTCTCTTCTTTGACCAGTCAAAAATCTCATTAGAAATGATTATTTTATCCGAGTTATTTAACAGAAAGATTCCGTCCTCCCGTTTATTGATTCTCGTCCAGACCTGATCGCCCAAGGCATTTGCAGCATTTTTATAAATTGCAAGCTCTCTTACTTCTTCTATACTTTTGTTGTATACACTTTCATCCTGACTGATATAGAAGGGTCTCAGTCCATTTTCCGGATACAGAATCAGTGTTTTGACATGGCTTTTGATGGATACCATATCCCTAACAAAGTCCGTTGGGGCGCTCTGCTCCCAGATTAAGGGCTGGCTTTCATATTTACTAATATCCTTCGCATTTAAGATCCGTCTGATATCACTATTAATGGTGAGATAAGTCGATAAGTCCAAGAGGTCGGTATGTAGATAATTGATATTATCTTCTATGTTCTTTGTTAGATTCTCATAGACCGAGGTCATATTATTCACTGTGTCCCTGTAGGTCTTCTGATAGAAATACCCTCCTACGAGGATAAGAATCGGGACGATAACCATATAAAGGGAGAGTATCAGCTTATATTTTATCTTCAAGTTATTAAACTTATTCTTCAACATAAGAAACCACCTTTGAAGCAGCTTGTCGTTATTTCTGTGCTACAAGGTGAATAATATCCCAAGCTTACCCCTTAATGGCACCTGCTGCTACGCCCTTTGTAATGTGCTTATTTAATAAGATATAGATTATGATTGCAGGCAGCGCGGTCAACCCCATAACCGCAAACTGTACCGCATAATTCGAGGAATATTCTCCTGTAAATTCAAGAACAGAGAAGGGGAGGGTCTTCCAGGTTTTACTGCTTAAAAAGGTCATTGCCATCATAAATTCATTCCAGTTGTTTAAGAAAGTCATAATAGATACCGTTGCGATGGAAGCCTTCATCATTGGAGTAATGATAATTGCAATCATGCGGTAAATATTGCAGCCATCAATTAACGCCGCCTCCTCCAGTTCTCTTGGTATTGACTCCATAAAGCTAGAGGTTAAAAACACACCCTGAGGCAATGAAAACGCGACATAAGGAATGAGGAGAGCAAATATAGAATCTGTTATTCCCAGCTTATTATATATTTGAAAGTTAGGCAGTATTGTTGCATGTATGGGAATCATCATCCCCAGCAAAAGAAGGTTTCTAACCAAGGGACTTAACTTCCAGGTCATGCGGGTGATGGCAAAGGACGCCATGATGGATATGATTAATACCAGTATAACAGCTAATCCATTAATTAACAAACTATTCTTAAGGTATAGTAAGAAATGTCCGTCAATAAAAGCCTTTGCATAATTATCCCACATGATCTCCTTGGGAATGATCAGTAAGCCTTTGGTGAATAATTCATTACTGCTTGCCAGTGAAAAATCGAAGAGCCAGACCAAGGGAAATATCTGAACTACTGCAATTGCGATCAGGCATAGCATCTTGACTGCCTTTCCGATTTTTGAAAAGTTATGACTTTTTCCGGCGATATCCATATTAGCTTACCTCCTTTTTGATAGGCTTTTCTTGAAAGGCCTTATTTAATAATACCGTGGCAGTTAGACAAATGATAATGAAAACCACACTTATTGCATTGCCATAGCCATATTTGAAGGAGCTGAAGGCCTGCTTATAAAGGTAATTCGCAAGAAACTGGGTCTCATTTCCCGGCCCTCCGTTGGTTAATAAATACACAGTCTCCATCTGCTTTAATGCTGCGATGATGGCTAATGTAACATTTACCTGAATTACCGGCTTCATCAAAGGCAGAGTGATACGAAAAAAAGAAACTCTTGCATTTGCACCGTCAATGGAGGCCGCCTCATATAACACCGGATCAATATTTTTAATTCCTGTATAATAAATCAACATTCCCCAGCCAAAGCCATGCCAGATCAGTACAATGAGCACGGACCAAATGGCATTTCCGGATCCTAACCAATTCACATCCTCCTGATATCCAAAAAAATGCAGGATGTTATTCAGTAATCCGAAGCTTGGGTTGTAGATGAATTTCCATAGATAAGCTATGATTGCCACTGAGATAACATTAGGGATAAAGTAGATGCATCGAAAGACCCCCTCTGCCCGGCCTTGCAGCTTATCAAGTATTGCTGCCGTAATAATCGCCAGAGGATGCTGGATGACAATAAATCCTACGGCTAAAAAGATTGAATTGAGAAGAGCAGTCCAAAATGCGCCATCCTGAACCAGTGCAATATAGTTCTCCAAACCGATGAAGTCCGCACTTCCCATTCCCGAGAAGTCTGTCAGACTGTAATAAACACTCAGGCATATCGGAGCTAAGATAGCCGCAACAAATGTTAGAATCCCCGGCGCTACCAAGCTTAAAATAATCCACTTATTGCTATATAATTGTTTCATAAGTGCTTCTCCTTTCTGCCCTTATATCTAAAATCATGAACCTGCATAGTCAGTGAAAATTATCATAAAACCACTTTAATCTTTCGCTTATGCAGTAATATCACACTTACATATTTCGATAATGGCTGTCTCAAAATATTATTTTAAGACAGCCAATCGTTGATCATAATATCTTATTTCACAGCTTCACCAAGCTTCGTTACAAAATCCTCGGGAGTTACTGATTCAATTGCCAGCATCTGAGATAAATCCTCAAAGGTTGTTTTAAATTCTGAGGTTCCCCGATCATTAAAGGTTACACCTGAAATACTGGTAGAGGTTGTCACAAGTTCGGTAAATTCCTTTTGAGGAACTGTTTCTTCCCCCGTCAGGTATGCTGAATAATCCTGAGCGGACATACATACATTATTCACCCAGGCAAGCTTAGACCAATTTTCCGGCTGGAACATATAGTTCAATAGCTTAACTGCTTCTTCCTTGATAGGAGAATTCGCTGATACAGCGTAACCACCGCCGTTCCATGCTGTGATATCTGTTACCTTACCTGCTCCGCCTTCCACGACCGGCATTGCGAATACACCTATGTTATTACGTACATCTTCAATTACATCTTCACTGGTAGCCATGGACATTTCCCAGCTTCCCATATAGTACATTGCCGCCTGCCCATTGGTAAACAGATTCTTGGCCGTACCGTAATCCGTTGTTTCAAAGCCGCTTTGGAACAAGCCTGCATTTACTGCTTCCTGTAACAGCTGTGCTGCCTGCTGATATACCGGATCAGAAAAATCGCCTGTAGCAACCGAATCCGTCAACTTGGCGCTATAATCTCCTCCGAGCTTTTCGATCAGATCGTGTATGTAAATGGAAAGAGGCCATTTGTCTGATCCATCCATACTGCAGGGAATTAGACCTGCTGCTTTTATCGTATCAGCTAATGCAAGTAACTCCTTATAGGTAGTAGGAACCTTCCAGCCGTTCTGCTCAAAGAGTGCTTTATTATAATAGAAAGCCATTACATCAGTATTTCTCGGCAGTCCATAGAGTTTACCCTCTTTACTGAAGCCTTCCAAGGAACCAGGAATAAATCCATAATCTTTATAATCATCCTTATTCAACTCTGCAAGCATTCCTGCATCAATCACCTCACTTAAAAAGGATGGTTGACCCCAGGCATTTACCAGATCAGGCATATCACTGCCGGATGCATAAGCCTTAAACTTTGTTTTATAGGCCTCATCATCCAAGGCTTCTACTTCAATTTTAACATTTGGATTTTCTTTCACGTAATTATCAAGTAAGGTCTGCTCAATCAGTTGTATCCGTAGCGGTATTCGTAGTATCCTTTGAACAAGCCGCCATAGACAGTACCATGGTAAACCCAAGTAATAGAGCCAATACCTTCTTTTTCATAATGATCCTCCTTAAGATTTTATCCGTATAACGGATGCTTTTAGCCATTCCTTTGCTGTAACTGTATTATAACATCCATTTTTTGTGCATTATAGATATCATATTTTCAATTTGGTGTATTATCTTTAAATGTTTTAGTGTATATGTATATTAATTTGATGTTTTATTTCTTCTTTCTATCAAATTATAATCAAATCAATGTTTCTCCACTTACTTCATTACAGAGTCGATAGGTCGTAAACGTAGATTAGCTTCCTCTACATTATAAAATTGAAAGGAAGCTAATTGTTCTTATTCTATCTTGTTT
>JAQZBD010000133.1 GCA_029239235.1 Herbinix sp. | reverse complement strand
TTGCTGCTACAGGCAGTATACTGGTTCAATCCTCTGATATGGCGGATGTTTGGCTTTCTTCGCCAGGATATGGAGCTTGCCAATGATGCCTGTGTAATAAATCGTATTGGAAGTGAACATGAAAAGGACTATTTGCGCTCACTGGTGGAGGTGCTAAGCCGTTGCAGTAGGGTATCCTTTGCACCGAAGCTCCTCTGCATGGTGGACGGAAAGGACACAATGGGACGCAGGATCAAAATGCTCAAACTGAACGGCCTTTTTAAAAGGCGTAAAGGTTTCATCAGGGCTTTTAGTTTGGTAATCATCTGTACGGCTAGCATCCTATTTCTCACCCAGTCATCAAGCCCTCCTGATATCACGAATTCACAGCTAGAGGAAAATCCCTCCTTAGTGGGCAGTACAGAGGGCGCAAAGCTTCAAGCCTTCAAAGGACTTGAGCTTTATGTATGGAGAAATTCAGAGCTTACCGGAAGTGATGAAACTTATTTCACTCTATTAGAAGGTACCAATAGAAATAAGGAGTACTCAGAAATTTATGATTTAGATACTGCTACTTCTGATATCAAGGTGGTGGGGCAGGTATTATCGAATTATGAGGATGGACTTTATTTGGCCATTTATCAAATGAATAAAACAGACTTTACAAAGGAGCAAATGTCTGAGTTTGCTGAAGAGCTTATGAAATATATGCCACAAAATTCCTCAGTATCAATCGGATTATTGGAGCTACCACTAGCTTCCGCGGCTGAGGAGGAACCGCAGCCCATTATCTTTTGGGTAAAACCTGATGAACCGGATCAGGTCATCGCAGAGGTAGCTGCCAGCCAGTGGCTGAACAGTTATATGGGAGAAAGTGTGTCCGGTGCAGCGCGCATATCGGATTATACCATTGAAGGCGTTACTGTCCTTGAAAATGAGAATTTAGAAAGTGATGATAACATAGAGGATGATAGCATTCACGTTCGTGTCCAATATGGCATAACGACGGCTACAAGTGAATATTCCAATCAGGAGGATGGCATTTCAGGTCAAGGTAATTTTGACGGGTTGATTGTTGAGCTATATGTGAAGCGATTGGATAATGGGAACCTTGCCATTGTTAGAGTAGCCAAGTGAAAGAGTAACCAGAGTGAAACAACAGTCTTAAAGGAAGAAACAGAGGTATCATCAAGAGTGAAGGAGTCAATTTACCTGCCCTTAAATTATAGTAATAAATTCTGCAAGCACTATGAATAATGGTTCCGATTTTTACTATATTAGAAGTGTGGTAACGTTTAAAATAATAAAAAATTAAGGCAAAGAGGTCTTGTGGTAGCTCACCACAGGATCTTTTTTGTTATAGGAGGTTGTTGTATGGTAAGGACAAATTATTCCTCCGGTGCCCCTTTAGAGGCAGTGGTTGGTTATTCAAGGATGATTAAGGTTGGAAACCACATTTACATAGGAGGAACCACCTCCGTATTGCCGGATGGTACAGTTTATGGGGAGAAACCCTATGATCAGGCAAAGTATATCTTTGAAAAATTTATTGCGTTACTTGCTACGGCAGAGGCAAACCAGAGGGATGTAATCAAAATAAAGGCTTATATTACAGACATGACCTTTGCAAGAGAAGTTGGAAATGCATTTTCTGAATATTTCAAAGAAATTAAGCCCTTGTTTACTATGGTAGAGACTCCAAAGCTCAACCGCCCAACCCAGTATGTGGAGATTGAGCTGGAGGCTGTAATTGGATGCGAAGTATTACAAGAAATAAATTAGTATTAACCAAGTTAGAAACATACAATGAGCTGAAAATAAGCTAGGAAAACAAAAATAGTCCTAAAAATAAAGAAAGAAAATGGAGGATTTAAGAATGGGTACACCAAGAATTGATTTTTTATATTTGAATGAAGAGGACATGATCAAAGCAGGAGTAACAGAGATGACTGGCTGCGTAGCAGCTATGGAAGAGATGTTTAAGCTTCTTAAAATCGGTGATTACCGTATGGGTGGTCCAAACGGCAACTCCCACGGTGTTATGATGACCTTCCCGGCAGAATCCCCTTTTCCTAATATGCCGGTGGATGGACCCGATCGTAGATTCATGGCAATGCCCGCATACCTGGGCGGAGAATTTGATATGGCAGGAATGAAATGGTATGGTTCCAACACGGAAAATAGAAATAAGAGTCTCCCTAGATCCATTCTTATGCTTACCTTAAATGATAAGGATACAGGAGCACCTCTGGCATATATGTCAGCTAATATCTTAAGCGCCTTCCGAACCGGAGCTGTTCCTGGTGTAGGAGTAAAATATTTCTCAAAAGAGGACTCTGAGGTAGTAGGTATTATTGGACCCGGCGTTATGAGTAAAACAGCTTTTGATGCTACCATGGCAGTAAGAGATGGAATTAAAACTGTAAAAATTAAAGGAAGAAGTCCAAAATCAACGGATAGCTTTATAAAATACATCAATGAAAAATATCCCCAGATCACTAATATCAGGGTAGTAGACACCATGGAAGAGGCAGTAAGGGATTCTGATATTGTACATATCGCAACCTCGAGTCCAACCGGAGATATTAATGAGTATCCATATATTGAGGAGGCATGGATTAAGCCGGGAGCTATTCTTTGCTGTCCCGCTTCCGCCAGATTTGATGATGACTTCCTGTTGAATCGAGCTAGGAATGTAGCTGATAATATTCAGTTATATGAGGCTTGGGAAGAAGAGATGGAATTCCCCGCCTACCACTCGATTCCAATTCCAGCGGTACACTGTATGGATATGATTACAGAAGGCAGGATGAAAAAGGAGCAGATTGATGACTTAGGTGATGTATTAATTGGAAAGGTTCCTGTACATCGTAAAGAAAATGAGATTACCATCTATTCTGTAGGCGGCATGCCAATCGAGGATGTAGCCTGGGGCACTATCGTATACCGGAATGCTCTGGAAAAAGGCATTGGTACAAGGCTTAACTTATGGGAGCAACCTTACTTGGCTTAACCGAAAGTTGAAATAAGCGAAAGGAAAGTGATTTAATATGAGAATAGAAGAGCATCCGATCTTAGGAAAGCTGGAAGAAAGAGCTATTGTGGAATTTTCCTATGACGGACAGACAATAACCGGATATGAAGGAGAACCGATTTCCGTTGCCCTGGAGGCAGCAGGAGTCAGAATTCATAGATATACGAAGAAATATCACAAGCCAAGAGGGGTATTCTGTGCAATTGGCAGATGCACGGATTGTGTCATGGTGGTTGACGGTAAACCGAATGTAAGAACCTGCATTACTCCCTTGCAAGAAGGCATGAGTGTTCAGACACAATACGGAGTAAGTGCAAAAGCATAGATAGGGAAGGCGGAATAAACTATGACAAGATATGATTTAATTGTCGTTGGAGCGGGTCCTGCCGGTTTATCAGCTGCGATAGAGGCTGCTAAAAGAGGGCTGAAGGTTATCGTATTTGATGAAAATGCAAAGCCCGGCGGACAGCTTTTTAAACAAATTCATAAATTCTTTGGATCTAAGGAGCACAAAGCAAAGATCAGAGGTTTTAAAATCGGGGAAGAGCTCCTTAGGGAAGCAAGTACCTACGGTGTTAAAGTAGAATTAAATGCGATAGTAATTGGCCTATACTTAGATAAGGAAGTTACAGTAAAGCAGGGTGAGGAGATCAGACATTATAAGGGAGACACAGTAATAGTAGCCACAGGTGCTTCTGAAAATATGATTACCTTCGAAGGCTGGACGCTCCCCGGAGTAATTGGAGCCGGCGCAGCACAAACCATGATGAACCTGCACCATATCAAACCGGGCAAGAAGATACTGATGCTTGGCACCGGAAATGTAGGTCTGGTAGTCAGTTATCAACTATTGCAGGCTGGCTGTGAGGTTGTTGCATTAGTAGATGCGTCCTCCAAAGTGGGCGGATATGGTGTTCATGCTGCCAAGGTTGCCAGATGCGGCGTACCCTTCTATTTGTCCCATACCATTATTCGAGCAGAAGGGGAAGAGGGAGTGACAGGAGTTACAATCGGTGAAGTAGACAGCAGGTGGAATATCATACCCGGTACAGAAAAGACCTTTGAAGCAGATACCATATGCCTGGCAGTTGGTTTGTCACCCATGTCTCAGCTGCTTAAAATGGCAGGCTGCCATATGGTGGATACTCCTGGAGGAGTGGTGCCGGAAAGCTCGGAAAAAGGCGCTACCAGCATCCCCGGAATCTTTGTTGCCGGTGATGTATCAGGTATAGAGGAAGCCAGCTCTGCTATGATCGAAGGAAGAATCGCTGGAATCGCTGCCGCAGAATATCTGGGTTTTATCCCCCGGGAAGAGATGAAGGATCACTTAGCTCAGCTAGAAGTGGCATTATTAAGTCTTAGAGAGGGAATGTTTGCACCGGAGAATCGAGGCAAGATCATAGAGAAAACCGAGGAAGGCATCGACATTTCCATGAATCTCTTGAAAATGGGATATCTGGAGGAAGAGGAAGTGGAGAGATTCCCGGGAGTTCTTAATACGAAAGGTATTCACCCGGTAATTGAATGTACGCAGAATATTCCCTGTAATCCCTGTCAGGATGCCTGTTCTAGAAAGTGTATCAAAATCGGATCAAAGATTACCGCATTACCCAGCATTGATGAATCAAAAGATTGCTCCGGCTGTGGTCTATGTGTAGCCTCCTGCTCCGGTCAGGCAATTTTCCTTGTGAATGAGGAACAGGAAGCTGGATATGCCACGGTTACGTTACCCTACGAGTTCCTTCCTCTGCCATCAAAGGGGGATAAAGGGATTGCCTTGGACCGCAGCGGTAAAGAGGTTTGCAAGGCCTCAGTATTGGAGGTTAAGTCAAGTAAAGCCTTTGACCATACGAATTTATTAACTATGAGGGTTCCCCTTAGCATGGCGATGAAAGCGAGATTTTTTGTCAGACAGGAGGTATGTTAATGAAAGAGCGAAACGACCGATCCGTAAGTTTCGGGGCATATCTGCCGGAAGCGGATGACGGAACAATTATTTGCCGTTGTGAGGAGATAACCAAGGGAGAGATCAGAAGAGCTGTTCATGACGGAATGTTTACTCTTACTGAGATCAGAAGATATCTGCGCACCGGAATGGGGCTTTGCCAAGGGCAAACCTGCGGTGCCCTGGTAAAACGTATTGTTGCGAAAGAGCTTGGAGTGTCGCAGGCAGAATTAGAACCGGCAACCTCAAGAGCGCCCATGAGACCGATAGAAATGAGAATACTGGGAAATGAGAGAAGGGAGGCTTGAGCTTGAGTAACCATGCAGATGTAATTGTGATTGGCGGCGGGATTATAGGCAATGCCACAGCTTATTACCTGGCGAAGAAAGGCTGCTCTGTACTAGTTCTGGAGAAGAGTAAGCATATGGGAGACGGAGGTTCCAGCAGAAACGGAGGAGGAGTAAGACAGTCCGGCCGGGATAAAAGAGAGCTCCCTTTAGCAATCTATGGAGTAAAAAATCTTTGGCCAAACCTTTCCAATGAGCTGGGGATGGATGTAGAGTATTATCAGGAAGGGAATCTTAGATTAGGTAAAACAGATGCCCATATTAAAATTCTGGAAGGTCTGACCCAGCGTGCCAGAGAATCCGGTTTAGACGTTAATATGATTACCGGAGCACAGGCAAAGGAAATCTGCCCCTATCTTTCCGATGAAGTAATCGGTGCCAGTTGGTGTCCTACAGACGGTCATGCCAACCCGATGCTGGCAACGCTCGCCTATTATAGAAAAGCGAGACAATTAGGTGTCCGTTTCATTACCGATGAAGAGGTCATAGAAATTAGAAAAATCAAGGGAAAAGCAAAGCAGGTTGTAACGAAAAATAATCTTTACGAAGGGGATACTATCATATTAGCGGCTGGCTATGACAGCAGGAAAATTGCAGCTACGGTTGGAGTAGATGTTCTGATGACACAAGCTTTGCTGGAGGTACTGGTGACAGAAGCGCAACCGCCTATGTTTTATCAAATGCTTGGGACAGCAGCCGCTGATTTTTACGGACATCAAAGTACCCATGGTTCCTTTGTGTTCGGCGGCAGCTCCGGTTATGAAGGGGTTAACAAAGATAACAGTACACCGGTTACGAACAGCCTGACGGCTTCTTGCATCTGCCGGGGAATCATGAAATATTTCCCCTGTCTTGAGGAGGCTAAGATTGTAAGATCCTGGGCTGGCTGGATTGATGATTGCGTAGATCATATTCCGGTTATCAGCAAGGTAGAGGAGGTACCCGGGTTAATTCTTGCCTGTGGCTTTTCGGGGCATGGTTTTGGCATATCTCCAACCGTCGGAATGCTGCTGTCCCAGATGGCTATGGGGGAAGAAACTACTCTAGATGTAAAGGACTTTCGATATGATCGGTTTAAAGCGAAAATATAAAGCCGAAATAAAATAAACGTCAGTTCCGAAATTTACAATCCTTTTGATTGAGAGCTGATATAATAAAAATTAGTACAAAGGTGTCTAATCCAATTGGGAGCAGACACCTTTTTTCATCTATTCATCCAGTGAAATTAAAATTGATGGAGGTAAGCAATATGAAGGCGGAGAAACAGACAACGAGCTTAAAAAGAACCTTAAAAACAAGAGATTTAATTATCTATGGCTTAATTTTTATGATACCACTGGCACCGGCGGGAATGTATGGAGCTTATTTGGCACCGGCAAACGGAATGGTAGCCCTGTGCTTTTTGATCGGTATGGTGGCAATGGCATTTACCGGCTTAAGCTACCGGGTTATGTCCCAGAATTATCCTATGGCGGGCTCGGTATATGTGTATGTACAAAAGGGAGTATCGCCGGGGCTTGGCTTCTTAACGGGTTGGGCTATTCTTCTTGACTATCTGCTGCTTCCAGCGACGGTAGTAATTATCGGTAGCTCGTTTGCTAATGCATTAGTCCCTTCCGTCCCTGTATGGATCTGGTCCTTACTTTTTATCGTCTTTAGTACGGTTATCAATGTAATCGGAGTAGATTTGATGTCAAAATGCAGCTGGATCTTATTTGCTTTACAGATGGTGGTTATTGTGGCTTTTTCCTTTTGTGTTATCCGCCTTTGGGTGAATGGCTCCATCGAGTTTAATACAATATCCTTTTATAACCCCGAGCGATTTGATATGTCTGGTATACTCATGGCAACAGGTATGGTAATCTTAAGCTACCTTGGTTTTGATGCCATAAGTACGCTGGCAGAGGAGACTATTAAACCGGAAAAAAATGTAGGTAAAGCAATAATTTCCTCCATCTTCATCATTGGTATTATCTTTATTGTTATTACCTTCCTTGCAGGCATGGCTTATCCTAATTACCAGGAATTAAATCCTGATACGGCATTCTTAGATATCGTAAACTATGTAGGCGGTACCGGACTTACCATATTAACTACCTTTACGTTAGTCCTATCCTTCGGTATTGCTACCACCCAAGCCTCCCAGACCGCGGTTGCCAGAGTATTATTCGCTATGGGACGGGATGGTGTACTCCCAAAGCAGTTATCCTATGTTAGTAAAAAATATCAGACGCCCTATGTATCAGTTATGCTGGTAGGTATCTTAATTGTACCGATTTCCTTACTCTTTTCACTTGAGGTAATTTCAACACTGGTTAGCTTTGGAGCATTGTTTGGATTTATCCTGCTAAATATGACGGTAATTATTAAATATTATTTTAAGAATCCGAAAAGAAATGAGCGATTGAAAGTGAAATCCGTCTTGAATTACCTGGTGTGTCCTTTAATTGGTTTAATCGTAACCCTGTGGATCTTTATTAATCTTGGTGTAAATGCGCATACAGTTGGCTTCCTATGGCTTGCAGCTGGATTTTTATACCTGATGTTTGTTACTAAATTCTTTAGAAATCCTGTTCCCCAATTAGAATTAAGTTAAATGAACAGCCGCAATAAATTGCAAAACAAATGTACAAAAAAATGAAATAAAAAAATCATATAAAAAATAGGCATATCGTCCATATGGACAATACGCCTATTTTTGTGAAGATATCTATGCTACAGTGTCATCCGAACTTTGCAGCCTGATATGAGTTGTAACATCATCATGTTTAAAATGAACGATGGTTGGTTTGGTATCCTGCTTAGATAGGACAGCATGATTTAACTTATCCTTCAGGGAATCTGAAATCTCAGTTAAAGGAAGTCTTACTTCGTCAGAATCAATGAGACCCATTTCTTTTAAGCAATATTTCACCGGTGAAGGGTTCGGCTCTTTAAATAAGAGTGGAATCATATCGTACAACTTTTTCCAGGATTGGAAAGCAGCTTCAGCATTGTTTTCCTTAGCTTTTTTATACACATCCAAAAATAAATCTGTTTTTAAATGAGCGGAGGCAAGGATTCCGCCCTGACCACCCATAACCAGTGTGTTATAGAATAAGGCATCTTCTCCGGTCATAATGGAGAAGTCCTTTGGTGGATTCATTAAAAGTGCCATACTTTGCTTGAAATCACCGCTGGCATCTTTAATTCCTATGATGTTAGGAATAGCAGCAAGCCTGTGTACAGTATCATTTTCCATGTTTACACCGGTACGATAGGGGATATTATAGAGTACAATATTAAGATCAGTTTCCTCAGCAATGCTCTTAAAATGCTCGTAAATTCCTTCCTGACCAGGTTTATTATAATAAGGACATACGGATAGAATGCCTTGAATGTCATAATATTCAGCTATTTTTACTCTTTTTACTACCTTGGCGGTATAGTTGCCGCCCACGCCAACATAAACAGGAACACGACCACCCACATAAGTCATTGTCTGTTCAATCATCTCTTCAAATTCTCGTTCGTTAAGGACCGGACATTCACCGGTGGTGCCAAGAGGAATAATACCATGGACACCTTTACCGATATAATGGTCGATTAGTTTCCTATAAGATACAAAATCTATTTTATCATCCTTAAATGGAGTAATTATTGGTAACCAAACGCCGTTTATTTTCATATAAATCCTCCCTTATCATTTCATTCAGTCTTGTTTTTCTGTGAATATTTTATCCGTATACAAAATAATATACAGCATTTTCTATTTTTGGTTCTACTATTATTCTACATAACATTATTTTAATAAAATAGAACTATAATGCTTCAAATGTTGCAAATAATGCTATATAATAAAAATGTAGGCCTATTCATTTTTTGAATAGGTCATCAAAAAATGAAAGGCACGGGTTTATTATGAAGGATTTTGAAAAATTAGGTTACCTGGAGGATGACTTTAAGATATTTCACATCAAGGATAAGCAGAGGAAGGATTTTGCCTTTCATTACCATGATTTTAATAAGATACTGATCTTTATAAAGGGAAATGTAAGCTACTGTATTGAAGGTAAGAATTATGAATTAAAGCCCTATGATATTGTTCTTGTTAATGCAGGGGAGATTCATCGGCCATTGGTTTTAGACAATTTATCCTATGAAAGAATCATTATTTACGTGTCTACTCAATTTCTAAGTCATTATCAGGGGGAGGATTATGATCTGAGCTATTGCTTTGAACGATCGAAAAAGGAGCATTCCAATGTATTGCGAATTCCTTCCATCGATAAGAGTAAGCTATATCAGGTTTGCTTAGAGCTGGAGCATTCCTTTGTGGATCAGGCCTATGCCCAGGAGCTGTACCAAAAAATTCTTTTTTTGGAATTTATGATTCAGCTGAATCGTACAGCAATCTCCAACCATATTAATTATCTGGATTCTGTAGGTGATAATGGAAAGCTGGTTCAAATGATTGACTTTATTAACGAACATTTATCAGAGGATCTGTCCATTGATCTTCTGGCGGAGCACTTTTATTTAAATAGATATTATCTAATGCATTATTTTAAAGATGAAACCGGCTACACCATAGGGAATTATATCACTGAGAAGCGATTACTATTAGCAAAAAGTCTGGTTCAAAAGGGACTTTCCACTACGGAAGCTTGTTTCCAGAGTGGTTTTAAGAATTACTCAACCTTTTCCAGGGCATTTAAGAAAGCCTTTAACACAATTCCTAAAAATGCTGGTATTCTTGATTAAGATAGCGAGTTCAAAATACCTACATAACTTCATCATAGAAGCATCACAAATCTGAATTATGATTTAAACAGTAAGAATTGCCTTCAAGGTAAATTCCTCGTAAGGCAATCAAATGAAGCATCCGTCTAATTGAGGATTGCCCCTTGCCGGTAAAGAAGATGCTCGAATTATATCTTGTATACTTCTGGTTTGTGAACTGTGATGTCAAAGAAAGTAAGGAGTTGTTGTGTATGATAGATTTTTTTAAGAAGCCCTATCGGTGGGCTATGATTTTTACCGGATTAATGATAGGTGCTTTTGCCTTCGTTATGCTGGACACCTTTGTTATCCCAAAGTCATACCAGATGATAGCATCAGAGGGAGACACAGGGGAAGGAGAGGACACAGATTCGGAGAACGAACAACCCC
>JAQZBD010000132.1 GCA_029239235.1 Herbinix sp. | reverse complement strand
TCCGATGCCCCAGCAAAGATCAATGATGGAGCCAAAGGCATCGTTTAGTCGAACCGCACTGATAAAGGAATCACGGTGCTCCTTTAACAGAATATCAAAGGCTTCTGAGGTTTCACCCTCCGCATTAAAGCTTTGGATAATTCTAATTCCCGATAAATCCTCATGAACAAAGGCGTTCAAGTTAGAGCCCTTCTTACGATGAAGCTGCCAGCGTTTATGAGACCTGGTCTGAATATACCATAATCCAGCGATCATAAAGGGAAGCGATATTAAAGACGCAAGAGCCAGCTTCCAGTTGACCACCAGCATAATAATAACTACGGCACAAATTGTGATAAAGTCCGGTATTAAGGTCGTAACGCTATTGGAGAGAACGTCCTTAAGGGAATTTACATCTCCGATAATACGAGCCAGAATCTTACCGGTGGGTCTGCTGTCAAAAAAGCTGAAGCTAAGCTTTTGTATATGAGTGTACAGCTCCTGGCGAATCGTTAAAAGTACTTGATTCGATATCTTTGCCATAAAATACATTCTTAGCTTTACTAGTAAAACGAAGAGCAGGTTTAAACCAAGAGCTATGGCTCCCGTTTTGAATAAGCCGGCATAATCCTTGTTTGCGATGGGAGTATCGATGGCATATTCAATAATCAGCGGATTTGCAATGGATATGGTAACGGTGATCAACATAATAATGATAACCAAGGTTATGGAGCCTTTATAAGCAAGTAAATAGGAAAATAACCGCAATAATGTTATTTTCTTATTGACGGAATGTAAGGTCTCGTCTTCTTTAACGGCGTTTATTGGCATACTGCCACCTCCTTTTCTATATGCTCAAACAGCGAAGATTCCTTCAGTTGATTCAAATGTTCGCCGTATTGAGCCATATAGGTATTATAATAATATCCTTCTGTCTGTAATAGTGTTTCATGGGTACCACGCTCAACAATTTTTCCTTCGTCAAGGATTATGATTTCATCTGCATTCCTTACAGCTGAGATTCGATGTGCGATAATGATTTTTGTTGAATCCAATCCGGTAAGTACCTTTTGGATGGTATGCTCCGTTTCCATATCGAGAGCGGAGGTGGAATCATCCAGGATAAGGATAGGGGCTTTTTTAGCTAGAGCCCTTGCGATACTGATTCGCTGTTTCTGTCCACCGGATAGACCAACGCCGCGCTCGCCGATAATGGTTTCATATGTATCATCCATTTTCTCGATAAAGTCTCTGGCCTGTGCATTTTCAACGGCTTCCATTACATCTTCCTGATTCACAAAGCTTTTCTTTCCCATTTTAACATTCTCACTGATAGTATCGGAAAATAGGAATATATCCTGCATTACCAGGGAGATGCTCTGTCGAAGCTGTCCTAAGGAGAGGTACTTAATATCAACCCCATCCAGTTTAATGCTACCATCTGTAGTATCATAAAATCGTTGTAGCAGGTTTATCAGAGAGCTTTTACCGGTTCCAGTAGCACCCATAATTCCGATGGTTTTACCTGCGGGTAATTCAAAGCTAATGTCTGATAGGATTTGTTTGTCTCCCAGGGAGAAGGATACCTGATCAAATTGTACACCCCCTGTTACGTGCTTTAAGAGAAGAGGTGTGGAAGGCTCTTTAATCTCAGGATTTTCTGCAAAGATTTTTTTAATGCGGCTAGCGGATGCAATGGCAGCAGCAAAATCATTCGTTAGCCAACCAAGCATTTCCATAGGCCATACAATATTAGTAGAATACTCCGTAAAGGCTGCCAGAGCACCAAGGGTCATATCGCCTCGGATTACTAAGTAGCCACCAAAGGTGATGGAGACTAAGGGCAACAGCTTTGTTACGAATTGAAAGTAAGGATAATATTTAATGAAAACCTTGGACTGTCTGATATTTAATTCATAATATCGTTTATTATGAGAAAGAAATTTAGCAATTTCATATTTTTCTCTGGCAAAGGCCTTCACGGTTCTTACCCCTGATAAATTCTCCTGAGCCACCAGGTTGAGCTTTGAGTTTTCATCACTTATTTCCTCATACACGGAGCCAAGTTTACGCTCCATAAATAATGCCATGGCACCCATTATCGGTATGATGATAGCCGGAATAATTGCAAGTAATGGACTGATATGAAACATGCAATACAGTACAATAATTGTATGAAAAATGATCTCAATAATCAGCATACTCACATAGTTCATGGCATTCCAGATTCTATCAATATCATCTTTGACCCGGGACATTAGTTCTCCGGTATTATTTCGGTCAAAGAAGCTTAAGGAGAGACTTTGAATGTGGTTAAATAAATCTCTTCGAATTTTTAGGGAGATCTTTGAGCTTACCGTATCAAAAAGCATTTCCTTAGAATACTGGAAGATACATCTTCCGAGTCCAATTAGAAATATAACAAGTAACAGCTTTGGCAGAAGCCCAAGCTCCCCCCCTACAATAACATTGTCAATAATCCGCTGTGTAATCTGCGGTGACAGCATATCCAGTGATACAGCTATAATAATACATAGTATAGCAAGGATATATACGTACCAATATTTTAATATATATTTTGATAGTTTCAAAATAATCCTCCAATCTGTCTGATTTGCGAAGTTGGGCGGCTGATCCTCGACCTTCCTCGTACTTAAAATGTCTTACGGAGCCAGGACGAAATGGCTCCTTCCCTCATGTGACTCGTTAATTCGTCTTATCCCAGATTTTCGAAAGTGAAAATCTTCCCAAGGGGTAAAACCGAAGATAATTCGATGCAGTTCTTCGATGACAAAAAATTGACGCAAAAAAAACCGCAGTATGATAATACCGCGGCATAGTCGTCAAAATAAAATGATTATAATTGTTCCGTTCCTTACCCGTGAGAAGATAAGAATTAGTAAGAATAGAATAATCAGTTTTCACGAATCCATGAGGTAATACCATAGGATGATCTCATTATTAAGTTAAGACCCAGATGTCTTTTAATTCCGCTAATCATATGTTTTACCTCACTTTCTGTAATAGTCTGCCAATATTATAGCTACAAATTCTATATATTGTCAATACATTTTTAATAAAAAATAAAGAATATGTGAATAAATTATGAACTATTACATTAACGCGTTAATTTCTAAATTTTTGATTAAGATTTAGAAAAGACGAGAATTGTTGAATAATATATGATATAATATCGACAGATATTATATCATAGCGCCGGAGCAAAGCGGAGTGCGCATCGTGGCATGCAGTGCCATATCATGTGGTTTTTACATGATATAATATCGACAGATATTATATTAGAAAATATACAATTTTGATAGCTTATAGAAAGACAAAGGTAGTGAAATAATGGATCTTCCCATGTTTTATAATGAAGCAGAAGATTGGAGTAATGCCCTTCTTCTATATGACGCAGCACTAAAAGAAATTAATACCAAGCTTGAGATATTAAATAATGAATTTAAAGCAGCACATCAATATAACCCAATTGAACATATTACCTCCCGAATAAAGACGCCGCAAAGTATTGCGAAGAAGTTAAGACATAATCAAAAAGAACTAACCATAGAGAATATTGTAAAATATGTTAATGACGTAGCAGGAATTCGAATTATATGCTCCTTTACCTCAGATATTTATCGGATTGCAGATTTAATCGCGAAGCAAAATGATGTTAAGGTTCTTAAGGTAAAGGATTATATTATGTGTCCAAAGGAAAATGGTTACACCAGCTATCATATGATTATAGCCATACCCGTCTATTTATCTGATAGAACGATTGAAACAAAGGTTGAAATTCAGATCAGAACCATTGCAATGGATTTTTGGGCAAGTTTAGAGCATAAGATTTACTATAAGTTTGAGGGTAATGCACCCGAAAATATTCGAAAAGAATTAAAAGAATGTTCTGATATAGTTGCATATTTAGACCAAAAAATGTTAAGCTTAAATGAAGAAATTAAAAACTATAGCAGGGATCAGATGGGAGCTTGTCAAACACAGATTGCAACTACCTACAGATCAGTTGTAGCTGAATCCTTTGGAACAATTGTGGAGGAAGAGGAGATTACGATCGAGCAGCAGGTGGTTGTACAGCAGGAGTTTACAACACCGGAGGAGCCGATAGCATTAGAACAACCAGAGACAGAGAATAATGGTAAGAAAAAAAACGGTTCGAAAAAACCGGTGAGAAAAAGGATGCTGTTTGGAATCAGAGCATAGACGAAGGAAAAGGAGGCGAATGAATTTTGCCATTTGGATTACCGAATGTGAAAGAGAATTTTGGCAAGAAGCATCACACAGAAGAGGTTATTGCACAACTGGGACATAGGCTTGAAGGATATAAAGATGCTCTTGAAAGTTCTAAAAAAGTACTTTTGGATTATAGAAAAAAGTTGGAGGAATTCAGCAGGCAATTCACGGAAAACCAGCTTTCGAATGTTCAGACTGCACTGGATATAACATATTTAAAGGAATACGAAGAGAAGATGTCGCAGGATATTTTGTATCTGAAGGAGCACGGTGAGAAAGTGAAACAAGATATCTCATATTTGAAAGAGCGCGGAGAGAAAGATTCACAGGATATCTTATATCTGGGAGGACGTGCTGAGAAGACTTCTCAGGACATTGTATACCTAAGGGAGCAGGGAGATAAGACGATTGATGTCTTGAACGAGATAAAAACTGACTCACTAAAGGAAGTCCTGGTTAACATTGATGTCATTACACAAGAATTAGCAGAAGTGAATGAGAAGATAGAAGGTTTGGATAAGAATGTGGTAAATAGACTGTCGGAACAGATTTTAGGATTCCAGAAGCAGAATGTGTATCAGATGAAGCAAATAGAGACAGAACTGACAACAAATATAGAAGAGCTTACCCGTAAAATGAAGCAAGGGAATATTGCACTGTTTTTTTTCATTGGCTTGAATGTGATGACGCTTGGTGCTTTAGTAGTATTTATTTTATATTTTATGGGTTTTCTTCCTGTTTTTTAGCAACTTTGGTTGTTATGCGTTAATCGTGCGAGATTTAGGCTGTGAGGTGAAGCTGGGTGCATCTATATCCACCTGGGCTTGCCGCAGAAGCTTGCTTCTGTAAACATACCCATGATTGCCAAGTGCAGGCAATCACGGGAGGCCCGGTCTGCGCCCATATGGATATAGATGCACCCAGCTTCACCGCTTTAGGTTAATGTAGGATTATAGCGGGGGAAGCATATTAATTAAATAAGGATTAAGACAATGTATGAGAAGGTACAATTGTCTTAATCCTTATTTTTATTTACTCTTAACAGCATTTTATGGCTTTGGATAAGAGAGTAGATCTGTCGATTGCCTATAGTTTAATATTTTTCAATAAAGCAGCGAGTCCGGTAGTGGCTTCCTCACCGGTGGAGTAGGAGGCAGGTGTTTCTTCGACCTCCTGGATTACTTCTGCTTTTTCCTCTACGGCTTTCATGCTAAGGCTGACCTTACCGTCTTTTACATCTATAATTTTAACAGTAACGGTTTCGCCCTCTTTGATTACGTCATTCGGTGATTTTATTCTTTTATCACATATTTGAGATATGTGCAGCAGACCCGATAGCCCTTCACCGATATTAACGAATGCACCATAGGGAGCAATTTTTTCAACGGTGCCGGTAGTTACAATTCCTATCTGCAAACGTGATATTTTACTCTTTCTATCCTTAATTTCTCTATCCCGTTCCACCTCTTTACCAGACAGGACAAGCTTCTTATTTTCAACGTCTGCAGTTATTACTACTGCATCAATCTCTTTCCCAACCCAGGCTTCCAAATCTTCGACATAGGTTAAGGATAGCTGGGAGGCAGGAATAAAACCGCGAACGCCAAGAAGGTAGGTTACAACACCTGCATTCACTGTCTGCGCAATCTTGATGCTGAATATTTTCTTGCTGTCCATGGCTACCTTTAATTGATCCCAGGCAAGAATATCATCAGCTCTTTTTCTGGATAAAAGGATATGACCATGTCCGTCATCTTCCCTAAGAACAGTTGCAGATAGCTCTTCACCCAGAGTAACGTCAGCCTTAATGGAAAAGCTGGGATCATTACTTAATTCCTCCAGCTTAATAATACCTTCCGTATAATACCCAAGATCTAAGATGACCTCGGCCTCGGATATTCCGATTACAGTACCGGTTAAAATGTCGCCCTCATTAATCTTTTTAAAGGAACGTGCGATTTCATCCTTAAAATCGTCCATGGAAGGAATAACCTCTTCTACAACATCAGAGGTAGTTGAATTCTGATCCACTGAACTATTGGTATCTTGCTGCAATTCATTTTCGTTGTTTTTTAATTCTTCACTCATGTTTCATCAGGCAAAAATTCGTTGAATTTTACCCTAACCCTCCTTTAATATTTAATTTATGTTCTAATGTCTTACATAGCTAAGGATATTATACCATAGCTTTTCCCAATCCATCATTAATTTTTATGTAAAGATAAGAATTCCCGCTTTTTCCGACTCGATCAACAGCACCTACATGATAAAGTATATTGAGAGCTGTTTGAGAATGTCCTAAAGATAGCCGGGATGCTTTTTTAAAATCCTTTGATGTGAATTCATGACTCAGGCTTTCTGGAATCAGCTGCTGATAATCATTGCAATGATTGATACTTACTTCACCTACCAGTTCCGTAGGAAGTCGGTCACAGCGGCTGGACCCCTTCTTCTTATCGTGGCTCCATCCATCCAGGAAACGGTACTCCTCCAGATTCATTAGTACTATTTTGAGCCTGAGGTTAGGATGCAATAAATATTCTTTAATACGGTAGAGCTCCGGAAATATAGCATAGGGAGTTCCAAGCTTTGGTGACTTTCTCGGCGCACTAATCTCACCGGTCTGGGGATTTACCCAGCGTAACCATTTGATATATGGTATAGGGTAGATAATAGTTACAGGAGCTAGAGAGAGAAAGGTATCAAGTTTTCTCCTTAATTTATTGAAATTCCTGGTCTGAATTTCAATAATCTCCTTTCCTGTGTATATATCAGCTACAAAGCCGCCTATTTTTATTTCCTGATTCTCGAAATCCGGAGAATAATAGTTTTTTAACACGGAGTGAATGGTTTTCTCACCATAGGTACCGATACCATTGAGACTTTTTTCTTGTCCAATCACTTCATCGCATACTTTGATAAAAAATGGGTTATCCATATAAGGTACACACTCCAGATTCATAATTCTATATGTTTTCTAATCCATATCTCTTAGGATATCGTATCTGACTTTATTAAGCAAGTATAGAATAATCTGGAATGGATTCTTGGAGTATCATATGATAAAAGAAAAATAACACACCAAAACTAATATATTTGAAAATATTTTATGCAATTTGACGTAAAAATTATAAAACGACAAGAAATCCTATTGACAATATGACGAAACTTTGCTAATCTAAATGAGGTTAGTACAAGAGAAGGTATTATCTAGAGGAATGAAGTTGGGGAAGCGAGAGGGTAGAATTATAGAAGTAAGGTTGACTGAAACGTACATCCATAGGGGTGTGCCTTTTCGGTCAACCTTATTCTCGTTCAAGCCCTAAGAATGAAACCCTTTGACAAAGAAAAAAACAAATGATATACTCTATTACAAATAACTAAAAAGGCAATGAAAAGAAGAGTAAACAGCGGAGTAGTTAACAGAGAACCCTGGTATGCTGAGAGTGGGGAATGGATTTTAATCCGATTCATTTAAAAAGATGAATTTGCAGAAGCTGTTGAAGATGGTCTTGGAGCTGCGCACCGAGGAAGTAGATTATTAATTATTTCTTAGGCTGCGACGGTAGCAACCGTTATGATGCTAAGCTGTAGCTATGCAGTGAAAGAGGCCTTTACGACCAACGTAAGGGTAAATTAAAGTGGTACCACGGGATTATCTCTCGTCTTTAAAGTGATTTAAAGAGGGGAGTTTTTTTATTGTATAATATGCACGAACCCCGGTACGCCATAGCAGTTTATTAAAGATATTATTTGACAATAATAGTGATAGAAAGGAATGAAGTGAATGAATAAGAAACCATATTACATTACTACAGCGATTGCTTATACCTCCGGTAAACCACACATTGGAAATACTTATGAAATTGTTTTGGCGGATAGCATTGCTCGTTTTAAACGATTCGAGGGCTACGATGTGTTTTTCCAAACCGGTACGGATGAGCATGGGCAGAAAATTGAATTAAAGGCAGCAGATGCAGGTATCTCTCCAAAGGAATTTGTAGATAATGTTGCAGGCCAGATTAAGGATATCTGGGATCTGATGAACACCTCCTATGATAAATTCATCCGCACAACTGATGATTATCATGAAAAGCAGGTTCAAAAAATTTTCAAAAAACTATATGAAAAAGGTGATATTTACAAGGGTCATTACGAAGGGATGTACTGTACTCCATGTGAATCCTTCTTTACAGCCTCCCAGTTGGTGAACGGAAAATGTCCTGATTGTGGCAGAGAGGTACAGCCGGCAAAGGAGGAGGCATATTTCTTACGTCTAAGTAAATATGCGGATCGATTAATTGAACACATTAATACCCACCCTGAATTTATTCAGCCAGAATCCAGAAAGAATGAAATGATGAATAATTTCCTTCTTCCGGGACTTCAGGATCTTTGTGTATCTCGTACCTCCTTTAAATGGGGAATCCCTGTAGATTTTGATGACAGACATGTGGTGTATGTATGGTTGGATGCACTCAGTAACTATACCACTGGTATTGGTTATGACGCAGATGGTAATAGTTCAGATCAGTTTAAGAAATTCTGGCCGGCAGATCTGCACCTGATTGGCAAAGATATTATTCGTTTTCATACTATTTACTGGCCAATTATATTAATGGCGCTGGAAGTGGAGCTTCCTAAGCAGGTATTTGGTCATCCTTGGCTTATGCAGGGGGCGGCAGGGGATAAGATGAGCAAGTCCAGAGGAAATGTTCTCTATGCAGATGATCTGGTAAAACTCTTTGGAGTAGACGCAGTTCGTTATTTCGTACTGCATGAAATGCCTTTTGAAAATGATGGTATTATTTCCTGGGAGCTCTTAGTAGAGAGAATTAATTCTGATTTAGCAAATACTCTAGGTAATCTTGTTAACCGTACAATCTCAATGTCAAATAAGTACTTTGAGGGTGTTGTAAAAGACGGTAAGGTAGTTGAGGCAGTAGATGAAGAGCTGAAAGCCTTAGCACTGGAAACACCGAAAAAGGTTGTTGATAAGATGGATAAATTACGTGTTGCAGATGCGCTTACAGAGATTTTTACCTTATTTAAACGCTGCAATAAATATATTGATGAAACCATGCCTTGGGCTCTGGCTAAGGATGAAGAGAAGAAAGCAAGACTGGAAACAGTGTTATATAATCTTACCGAATGTATCTGTATAGGAGCCAGCTTATTGGAATCCTTTATGCCGGAAACCTCAGCTAAAATTCTAACCCAGCTTTCTGCAAAGTCAAGAACGCAGGAGGAATTAAAAAGCTATGGTTTATATGTAGATGGTACCAAGGTAACAGAGAAGCCGGAGATATTATTCGCAAGACTTGATCTTAAGGAGGTTCTTGATAAAGTGGAAGTGACAAAAGAAGTTGTAGAGACGATAGAAGTGACAGCAGAGGAAAATAAAGTTGAGGTAAAGGATTTCATTGATATTGAAGCAAAAGCAGAGATTACTTACGATGATTTTGCTAAATTACAGTTCCAGATCGGGGAGATTATTGCCTGTGAGGAAGTAAAGAAATCCAAGAAACTTCTTTGCTCACAAGTAAAAATCGGTTCTCAGGTGAAGCAGATCGTATCCGGTATTAAAGCTCATTATACTCCAGAGCAAATGGTTGGTAAAAAGGTAATGGTAGTAGTAAACCTAAAGCCTGCTACGTTAGCTGGTATGTTGTCTGAGGGTATGTTACTTTGTGCAGAAGATGCGGAGGGTAATCTAGCACTTATGATACCTGAAAAGCCGATGCCTGCCGGAGCAGAGATTGCATAAAAGAGCTTGTATAAAAGAAACAGCATAAGCAGAGAGCCTTCCGTCTCCGGTATTTTCGATATACCGGAGATGGAAGGCTCTTTGAAAAAAAGTTTGTCTCCTTATTGACATATATAGATAATCTATATACAATTATATGTATAGATTATCTATATATAAAGGAGGTCGATATATAATGATCGATAAAAGCCTGATTACAGGAAGTACAACCACACTGATTCTGAAGCTGCTGGAGGCTCAGGATATGTACGGTTATCAGATGATTGAGGCACTTGCGAAAAAGTCAGATGATACTTTCCGTCTGAAGGCCGGTACCTTATACCCGATTCTGCATGGCTTGGAGAAAGAGGGTATGGTCGAGGCCTATGAGGAAAAAGCAGATGGAGGAAAACTACGCAAATATTACAAATTAACCTCGAAGGGAAGAAAGCTTCTTGCAGGAAAGCAGCAGGAATGGAAGGAATACAC
>JAQZBD010000339.1 GCA_029239235.1 Herbinix sp. | reverse complement strand
TACCTCCTTTCATTTTTGCTTTACTCGCCGCACGTTTTTCCTCCTCCGCACGCAATTGAATGCTGGCGTAAACGAATGCCTTCTCTCTATCACTCATACCATCCAGAACAGAAGGAAGAATATGCAGCTTTTGCAGAGCAAAGTGAGCCAGATTGAGTTCTGGATCACCTTGCTTTATTCGTTTTTTGCCTCTTCAATGTCCTCATTAACATCTTTATCCAGACCACTGATTTCTTGAACCGCCTGTGCAAGTTCAGCATACTCACCTACATAAAGCATCTTCTGCAGCAACGCAGACTCCCCAAGTACACCATATGCCTTCTGTAATTCAGCATTTGTTAGATCTGGATACACAACAGCGCAAGCTGTCATAGCCTGTACATACTCAGCACGGTCAAAGGTATCTGCTCCTTTTTTATCTCTTTTGGTATACTTCTTCATTAAGAATTTATTTTCTTCCTGCGTAATCGGTCTTACAATAAAAGGGACCGGTTTACCATCTTCCACAAATCTGTTGGATATAATAACTTCCTTATTCTCTACCTGAATCGGATGTAAAAATGCATTTAATGAACTCATACTATTCCTCCTATAAAAAGGGAGCCCTTCAGGCTCCCTATATATTTATTCTGTTATTTAATATAATCCGGTACTTTAAATGAGCTGTTGCTGGTAATGCTATCAAAGGTAAAATCGCTATCGTAGGTAATTGGATCATCGGATTCCTCTAAAGTTGTTACCGGTATTGTATTGAAAATCACATCGTCTAAGGTAACTTCCTGCTCACCTACTGCTGACTGCGGATCACTGTTTTTTATCATTAAAGAAATTTTTCCGCGGGTACCATCATTGATAAATTCGATAGCATTATTTAATTGCTCACTATTCATAAAATATAAGGTAGCTGAACCGGAACCGGTTGCTCCCACCACCTTATGTTGGGTCATTCTGCTACCCAGCATTCTTTTTTCCTGCACTACCAGCTCAATTTGTGCCTTGATACTGGATATCTCAAATAATTCTCTTATTTTCCCGTTAATCGTAATATATGCGGTACCTTCCTGTGCGGACAGGGTATCGGCTAATCTTGTATTTGCCATTTTCTAATCTCCTTCAATTATGCTAAATTTACAGTAATATAGATCTTTTCAACGCTGTCAACCGGTTGAACATAACAATTAATTACTACAGCATCGCTGGCGTTCCCCGCATCGACTGTAATATCCTCCGGTGTAAAATTCATTACTGCTGACAAGCTTTGTAATTCTTTAAAATAATTTACCAGATAAGATTTCAGAATTGATCTTCCATCACCGTTATTGCTGATTTTGCCAATAAAGTTTGACTCAAAAATCTCAACAATGTCATTGTTAATGTTATCGATCGTACGAATAACCCTATTCTTTCTAAACACCTCTCCCTTATCTACCGTCGCTGTGACTAAGGAGTTAATATCATAAACTGCGCTAACATTCTGCGCACTGTTCACCTTAAAAATGAATTTACCGGCAGTGATTGCTGCCTCCATCTCTGATTTTGTCAACCTAGGTGCAACATCTACCGCACCATCATAGATCCTTCCTGTATTTGACTGATTTATCTTTGCTCCGGCAGTTGCTCCGGCTACCCAGGCAGTTGCCTGCGCTGCTGTTAAGGTAGTTCCGTCAGACAATACAACACCATTGGCAACATTAACTATACTTTCCTTATCAGCAGCCTGATTTGCCAATACGATCTGAGCTTTTACACCCTCATATGTTCTTAGAGCTTCAATCCAGGTAACAAGTGTGGTTTTATTCGCTGCATATTCCGTTCCATCATAAGGGTAGCATAGGGTATTAAATTGAACTGTTTTTAATTTGCCTAAAGCAGTCTCTAATACTGTGGCGGTATGGCTTGTTCCTAAATTATAAACAATAACCGTTCTAGCTCCTTTTAACGCCTCTGAAGCTAAAAGCTTATCCGCTGCTGTAATACCGCTTGGATAATTATTTTCAGTTGCTGTTACTGTGTACATCTCACCCACAGTACCAACATTCATTTCCTGAAGTAATACCACTACGCCTCTCTCTCCCAAGCTAATGGATAACGGAGCGTTTGTTAAGAAATTAATATATGCTCCCGGTAATACTCTTCCTGACTCATCTCGTAATACTGGATATCGAAGGTGAAATGCAACACATTGTCTGTTATTTTAGCCGCTTTATTTTTTACATGATAAGTACCTATAGAATCAAAGGCCCTAAGTAAGGTCTCCTGCTTACTGAGTGCATCAAGCCTAACCACAGCCTGATCACTATGATAGGTAATGTCCAGAGATAGAACGCTGCTATACTTATTACTAATACGCTTACTATAGGTTTGATTTGTTACGGATATAAGAAAATATGGCTTTGCGGCAGCCTCAGGGACTACTTCATCAAATACGGCGAAGCCTACTGGATATAATCCCATAAGCTTATCTGTAATCGCTGACTTAACATCATTGATCATGTCATATTCACTCCCTTTCCCATTTTAATTACAGTTTCTGCTGGCACTCTCTTTCCCTGTACAGATTTTGTACAAATAGATCTAACAAGCATAATTCACATGTTTTATGCCAGCAGCATAAAGCACAAGGTTGAAGGACTCCCCCTTCAACCTCATACCCTTAATCCTTATTCAATTAACTATCTTTCCTTCATTAGCTTAGATACTATCCCCTTGGCAGCTGCTCACAGGTATATCAGTTTGCAGAATAAGCTTAAAACAAGTAGTTGCATCGTCCTTTTCTTTGCTAAAGCAATCCAAATCTTTAAATAGATCCTTATATTCACTCTTTAAAGCGCTTACCTGTTCTTCTATCCCAATTAAATTACCGTCTAAATCAAATGTCACTTTTGATTTATCAATTTTTGCTACTAATAGCTCC
>JAQZBD010000131.1 GCA_029239235.1 Herbinix sp. | reverse complement strand
CCCAGTAATGCGAGACTTGGAATTGTCTGTAGAATACCGGCAATCCCCAACACCGGCCCCTCCAATCTTTTTATTCGTGTAATTAATATTCCAAGCGGAATTCCGATTGCTATTGCTATTAACATCGAAATAAAAACCAGCTGAATATGCTGCAGGAGTGCCTGTATCAGATCAGGCCAGCGCATTTCCGCCTGATATATGATCTGCGTCCAAAGAGACTCATTCCTCATGCAATTCTCCTCCTTCCTCAGACCATTGATTGGCAAAAAAGCTTAGCAGGGAACCTCGGGTAACCACCCCGATTACCTTTTTTGCCTCATTCACAATCGGTATGATTCCATAAGCCGCCTTTGTAATTAAGGTTAATGCATCCTTCGCTGTGGCGGTATGATCCAGAACCGTATCTACGGACTTCATGATTTCTGCAACAGTCTGGGGTGTTCCTTTACTTGCCTGAAGCTCAAAGCCCGATACAACCCCTAACAGCCTGCCGGATTCATCGCTGACAATCAGCGTATCTGTTTTGCATTGTCTCATGTAATTAATCGCAACTGCCGGTGTTCTCGAAGGTAAGGTTAAAGCCGGATTATCACGCATAATGTCAGTAACAGGAATATATTCAGGATTCTGATAGATACGCTTTTTCCCTATAAATTCCTCTACAAATCCATGGGAGGGATTACTTAGCAGTTGATCTGGCGTATCCAGCTGCAGTAATTCTCCATCCTTCATAACTGCAATTCTATCTCCCAGCTTAAGAGCCTCATCCATGTCATGTGTGACAAAAACTATTGTTTTATGCATTTCTGCCTGTATTCTCAGTAATTCGTCCTGAAGCTGTTCCCTGGTTATTGGATCTAAAGCTCCAAAAGGCTCATCCATTAGAATTATGTCAGGATTGGCAGCCAAAGCCCTGGCCACTCCGACACGCTGTTGCTGCCCTCCGGAAAGCTCTCTTGGATATCTTTTTGCAAATACTTCCGGATCCAGCCCTACCATATGTAGCAATTCATTCACTCTTTCTTTTGTCTGAGACTCTTTCCATTTCTTTAGTTTAGGTATCAATCCAATATTCTCCTCAATGGTGTAATGAGGGAATAGCCCGACTTGTTGAATTACATATCCAATATTGCGGCGTAATGCTACTGGATCGAAGGTATTAATATCTTTATCGTCGATAGTAATCTTACCTTCCGAATGTGTAATCAGACGATTAATCATTTTCATGGTAGTTGTCTTACCACAGCCGCTCGGTCCGATAAGAACTAGAAATTCTCCGGTATTAATCTCTAAATCAAGAGATTTTACCGCTTTAAGTCCATTATCATATTTTTTGCAGATGTTCTCAAACTTAATCATATAATACTTTCCTCCTTATTTTGTAAAGTATAGCATATGCCCGCACAAATAACAACTTATATTTTAACATAAGTTGTTACTTGTTATTTTATGGATATCATGGCAGTCCTATTCAAATCCTGTAAATCATAAATATGCTTCAAGTGTCAAAAGTCATTTTTATAATAAAAAACAGCTTATCCGGCTTCTATAAAAGCTTCGAATACGCTGTTTTTCAATTAAATCAATTATATATGTTATGTTTTATTTCATACTTTACTCTTTTCGCTTCCTTGTTTTACTCTCCGCAGCCTTCGTTTCTCTCTTAAGAAAAAACGGAGTCCCTGAAAGAAATGACCATTCACCACCATAAGAATTCCATCGAGCATTGGCATATTAATAACACCGCCCGTTTGTCTGGCAATTCCTCGAAAGGGCATATGGTAAATTGACATAATCACAGTATTGGATAAGTTTCTTTTTCCTCTTTTAATCAAATACCAATTAGCAAAAACCAGGATATGATAAGCTAATCTTGCAATCCAACTCCTTGCATACTGGCACTGGGAAATAGAATCATTATATCCAAGAGGCCTTGTTTTATCCCAGGTAGGTGCCGGTACTGAATGTCCTAAAAGCTTTTCGAATTCCTGTATACTGACATTACTTACATTACCGCTGTAGTAGGCAGGAAGCTGCTCCTTATCGTAAGGATTCGGAGCACTGGTACCTTCTATCATTATAGTTTTCATCAGCCGTATATCAACGCTGGAGGCACCAACCATAATATCATATTCCGCTTCTTCGATCTCCCACCGATTTGTTTTCACGTTAAAGTAACGGAATGTTTTGTCATCAAAGGGTATGGTTATCGTCTTTGTTTGCCCTGCATTAATAAATACCTTAGTAAAGCCTTTCAATTCCTTCTTTGGACGAAAAATTTCCTTGGAATGACAGCCCACATAGAGCTGTGCTACCTCCATACCAGCAACACCTCCGGAGTTTATTAAGTCAAAGGTTACACCGTACTGATCTACCTCAATATTGGAGTATTCAAAGCTGGTATAGCTTAATCCATACCCAAAGGGAAATAATACCTTCACATTTGCCGTATCAAAATAACGATACCCGATATACAACCCTTCCCTATATTCAACACTGACCTGTTTACCCGGAAAATTGGCATAAGAGGGCGTGTCCTCATATTGAAGGGGATAGGTCTCTGCTAGTTTACCCGATGGGTTCACATCACCGGAAAGTATACGAAGAATTGCTCTGGCACCGGCCTGGCCTCCCAGATAGCCATGCAGTAATCCCTTTATTTTATTAATCCAAGGCATTTCTACTGCGCAGCCGCAGTGGAGAATTGCTATGATATTCTGATTAACCTCATATAACGCATTTAGTAATTCTATCTGGTTATCCGGCAGCTTCATATCACTACGGTCAACCCATTCTGCCTCAGTAACCTCATCCAGCCCCATATAGAAAAGAATGACATCTGCTTTCTTTGCGAGCTCACAGGCCTTCTCAATTTTCTTCTTATTCTTCTTACCATAGCGTTCAAAACCAGGCTCATAACCGATGCTGGTAATTCCTGATTCATCAAAGCAATCCAGTGTATTATCTAGAATAGTAGGATTTACAATGGAAGAGCCGGAGCCCTGATACCTCGCATTTTTTGCAAAATCACCGATAACCGCCACTTTTTTATCATGGGATAACGGAAGAATATTACCTTCATTCTTTAATAATACGATAGCTTCCTCAGCTACCTTTTGGGAGATTCTATGGTGCTTTTCTATATCAAATTCCGTATGGGAACGCTTATATACCTCCTCGGTTGTAAATGTCAAGTCGAGGATTCGGTCAACACATTCATCCAATACCTCTTCCTTAATTTTACCTTCTCTGACTGCTTGTACAATTTCTCGGTCTGTTTCACCGGCGGTTGTAGGCATTTCTAATTCATTTCCTGCCACTAAACCTGCAATACGGTCATTACTTCCACCCCAGTCAGTAATTACACAGCCTTTATATTCCCATTCTCCTCGCAGGATATCCCGCATAAGATGCATGTGTTCATTGGTATAGGTTCCATTTAATTTATTACTGGAGGACATAATTGCTTTCGTACGTCCTTCTTTCACTGCTATTTCAAAGGCTGTAAGATAGATTTCTCTTAGAGTCCGCTCATCCACAATCGTGTCAATAACAGCACGTCTCTCTTCTTGATTATTTGCACAAAAGTGTTTCACACAGGCCGAAATTCCATAGGATTGCACTCCACGGATGAATCCAGCTGCCATCTTGCCTGCAAGATACGGATCCTCACTAAAATATTCAAAGTTTCTGCCACACAGAGGATTACGCTTCATATTGACACCGGGTCCAAGTAATACATTGACCTTCTGAGCAATCGCTTCCTCTCCTAGATATTCTCCGACTCTCTCTCCCAGCTCTGCATTCCAGCTGTTCGCAACTGTAGCTGCTGTCGGAAAACAAGTCGCAGGAATACCTTCATTCAGTCCCAACTGGTCAGCTGCGACTGCCTGCTTTCGAATTCCATGTGGTCCATCTGCCAGAAACATACTTCCGATTCCCAGATGCTCAATATCCTGAGACTCCCAGAAATCCTTACCCGACATTAAGGATGCTTTTTCTTCTAAGGTCATTAACTCGATTAGTTCTTTATACTTCATATGCTTTCCTTTTTGTATTTTGGGCTGAACCTATTAAAGTATCACCGAAACACTTGCAATTTATTATATCCTGGAAAAACATCCATGATATGGCACTTCGTGCCAGGATGCGCACTCACTACGCATTCATTGTATCAGAAATTTATGTTATTTGGAACTATTATAATTCAAATATGCGGTATCATCAAGTGTCAAATTCCACCCGCATTATGATTCCGGTATTAGGAAAGCCTCCTTCCACTTTACCGGAAGGAGGCTTATCATTCATGTTAATTTGAGTATCAATTTTATCCTAAATGTATTTTTCTTGACTGCCGTGCTAAGCCATGCAGAAAACTAGTTTTACTTTGTGTCTGACTCCTGCTTAAATATAATTTTAAAGATAGGAAAGAATACCCAGAAGGATATTGCAGCGTTGATTATCATTGTGATAAAATCAGCTAAGGTCTCACCAAAGGAGCCCATTCCTAGGATGTTCATTAATAAATTATAAATCGGCGCCTTGTAAAGCCCCTGCAAAGCTGCTGCTCCGATTGAAATAACGATATACGCGATTACATACCAAAAGGCAGCCTTCCAGATATTACTGTTCGATTTAAAGGTAATCGTTCTCTGTGCGAAGAAATTAATGATCTGCGCAATTGCAAGCGTTATTTGAACTGCCAGGAAATATGCCAGACCACCGCCTCCACCGGAAGCTATTGTGCCCGCCGCATAATTAAATACAAAATAATCACTTCCATCGAAGTTCTTACCGATCGGAAAAACCTGAAAATTGGTGCTTACTAAATTCGTATATTCAAATGCATTCTTTAGCAAAGGCATCATTACCATTTGTAATACGGTAATTCCGTTACTCAGCAAGAAAAACACCAAAAACTGAGCGATATTCGGGTGCTTTTCCTTAAAGTTAGCCCAAAGGTTTACGATTCCGGAAAATACCCCATTCTTTTTAACATCTGTTTTACTCATTCTTATCTCCATTCTCTCAGGTACAATGCTTATTTCTTAGCCTTTGCCGCTTTATTCTTAGCTGAATTAGCTTTCAATAAATGCCTTAGACCTTTAAAGAAATGACCATTCACCATGATTAAGATTCCATCCACCATTGGCATTGTAATCATTCCTCCCGTCATTCGGGATACACCACGAAAAGGCATGTGATATACGGACATCATTATCAAATTCGCCAAGCTTCGTTTTCCAATTTTCTTTAAGAAGTTGTATGCAAAATTAATGACATGGTATGCAAACCGTGCTGCACCGCCCTTTGCATATTGACATTGGGCAATTGTATCATTATAGCCAAGCGGTTTTTTACGATCCCAAGTGGACACCGGCACCTTACGTCCTAGCAGTGCTTCAAATTCATCCTTGCCTACCTTGCTTGCCTTACCTGTATAATAAGAGCTTAGCTTATTCTTATCATATGGAAGCGGAGCTTCTGTACCAATGATAGCTACAACTGTATTTAAACGAATATCTGTACTGGAGGCACCTATCATAATTTCATAATCAGCTGTTTCAGTCTCCCAGGCATTGGTTTGGACGTTAAAATAGCGGAAGGTTTTATCATCAAAGTTAATTGTAACTGTCTTCGTCTCCCCGGGCTGTAATTCAATCTTGCTAAAGCCCTTCAATTCCTTTCTTGCACGAAAGATTTTATCGGATTTACAGCCAACATACAGCTGAACTGCTTCCTTTCCTGCCACCTTCCCGGTATTCGTGAGCTTAAAGGTTACTTTTTGATCATCAACCATTAAATCAGAATATTCAAAGGTGGTATAGCTAAGTCCATATCCAAAGGGATACAAAACCGGTACTCCGGCTGTATCGTAGTATCGGTAGCCGATGAAGAGACTTTCACGATATTCTACGCTTACTTCTTTTCCGGGGAAGTTATGATAAGAAGGAGTATCTTCATATTTTAAAGGGTATGTCTCAGCCAGTTTACCGGAAGGGTTCACTTCTCCATTCAGTATACGCAGAATAGCTTTTGCACCGGCCTGCCCGCTTAAGCTTGCATGGACAAGACCCTTAACTTTACTTATCCAAGGCATCTCCACTGCTGATCCGCAGGATAACACCACAATAATATTAGAATTCACCTGATATAAAGATGTAAGCAAATCAATCTGATTCTGTGGAATTATCATATTCTGACGATCCAGACCCTCGGCTTCCGTCACTTCATCCAGTCCAATATATAATAAAACCACTTCTGCTCTTTTTGCTAACTCACAGGCTTTGTCCACCATGCCTCTACTTATCTTACCATAGCGATCATAGCCCTGTTCAAAACCTATGCTGTCAATACCGGAGCTGCTCAGACAATCCAAGGTATTATCCAGGAAGGTTGGATTAACTATGGAAGAGCCTGCCCCCTGATATCTTGCCTGCTTGGCAAAATCTCCGATAATGGCTGCCTTTACGCCCTTCTTTAAAGGCAGAATATTACCCTCATTTTTCAGCAAAACAATGGACTCTTCTGCTGCCTTTTGCGCTATTTCGTGGGCATGCTTTTTATCAAATTCCTTATGTTTCTTTTTAAATACTTCTTCTGTAGTAAAAATCAATTCCAGCAATCGGTCAACACATTCATCCAACACTTCTTCCTTGAGGATGCCCTTCTGGATAGCTTGGATAATCTCTTCATTAGTTTCACCGCCATTGGTAGGCATCTCCAGCTCATTTCCTGCCAAGAGTCCAGCCACACGGTCATTACTGCCGCCCCAGTCTGTGATTACACAGCCATCGTATCCCCATTCTCCGCGGAGAATGTCTTTCATTAAATGCTGGTTCTCATTGGTAAATGCTCCATTCAGCATGTTGTAGGACGACATAACCGACTTAGTTTCACCTTCTTTAATCGCAATTTCAAAGGCGGTCAGATAAATTTCACGAAGAGTTCTTTCATCTACGATTGTGTCAATTACCATACGTCTTTCTTCTTGATTATTTACACAAAAATGCTTTACACAGGCAGATATCCCTTTGCTTTGAATTCCCTGGATATACGCAGCTGCCATCTTACCGGCAAGGTAAGGATCTTCACTAAAATACTCAAAATTTCTGCCGCAGAGAGGGTTTCTCTTCATATTGATACCAGGTCCTAAGAGTACGTTAACCTTTTGAGCAACTGCCTCCTCACCAAGATTCTCTCCGATGCTCCTGCCCAGCTCTTCACTCCAGCTATTGGCTACAGTAACCGCAGTAGGATAGCAGGTTGCCGGTATGCTGGCATTCAGCCCCAGATGATCTGCTGCAGACGCCTGCTTACGTATGCCGTGAGGTCCATCGGCTAAAAACATATTGTTAATTCCAAGTCGTTCAATATCTTGTGATTGCCAGAAATCCTTACCTGACATCAAGGATGCTTTTTCTTCCAGCGTCATTCTGCTAATTAATTCTTTATATTTCATCTGCTCTTCCTTTTTCATCATTAATGAACTTCAGCCCTAGAGGCTTTCATTAATTATTCAAAAGGACTGCTGCAATTCTTCTATGTTTAGTTTTGCAGCAGCCCTAAGTTAAAACTTTTTAATTATGCTTTATTTTTACGTACTCGAATGATAACCCAGGAAATACCTGCAAGGAGGAATAATGCAATCAGAATATCTGCTGCGATTAATACCTTCTCCCATGTTGCCATGGTGTAGGAGATGATGGTACCTGGAACAATGCCGTTCATTGCATTGCTGTTTACCACTGCATATAAGATATTGTGTGCTGATTTTCTAAGGTTAGTAACAGCTGTCGCACTGGTAGAATCCTCGATTGTCTTCTGTGAATCAAATGTTAACATTAAGTCAGAACCTGCCTTGATACCCTGATCAACTACCATGTAAGGATACAAGTTGAAGTCTGTTATAACGATACCATTAAAGCCCCATTCGTCACGAAGTACGTTCTGCATTAATGCTACAGAACCACCTGCCCAAGTTGCACCTACACGGTTAAAGGAACTCATTACTGCGGTACAAGCAGCAATTTCCTTCTCTGCTACAGTACCACTTTCATCCGCAATATATTTTATTGATACAGTTGGAGTTTTTACTGAAATTTCAAATGGTTTCATATAAATCTCACGGATTGCCTGCTCATTTGCCCAGGTGGATACACCGTTATTAACACGGTTTGTTTCTTGATCATTTAATGCAAAATGCTTAATAAATGCATATACACCTTTGCTTGCTGCACCAGATACGACAGAAGCACCAATCTTACCAGCAAGAACACCATCTTCTGAGTAATACTCAAAGTTACGACCTGCAAATGGTGAACGATGCATATTCATAGCAGGAGCATACCAGCCATTTACCTTATTTGCAAGTGCTTCATTACCAACCATTTTACCCATTTCATATGCGATATCTTCATTGAAGGTTGATGCGATAACTACTGCAGAAGGATATGCCGTACAGCTCATTGCTGTCATAAAGGAACTGATACCAGCCGGTCCATCCAAATCAACTGCTGCTGGTTTACCAACGGAATCAATTGCTGCTGAGTTATAAGCACCACTCATAACTACCTTTAAAATTTCTTCTGGTTGAAGTTGATCTAATAATAAATCCCAGGTAGAATCATCATAATCAACACCACGAAGGTCAATTAATTGAAGACCATTGCTAGCACCTGTGGTAGGCATTACTGCATTCGGATCTTCGTTTGCTGCTGCAGAATATTTTGCAAAACCAGCTAAGATTGCATCATTCGCAGTTTTATCAGCATCGGTAGGTGCGGTAGGGAAAGTTCCTGCAAAGTCAGCTCTTGACATATTAGTAATCAAGCCTTCCTGTGCTGTATCTGAGAATAATGCACTTACATCATCAAATTGATTTGTTACAGCAGTTTCATCCGATGCTCTGTGATTATCACCGCTGTAGGTGATTGTTTTATCAACGGTGTATTTGATTGCTTCGGTTCCCTCTTTGATATTATGGGAATCTGTTTGGATTGTAACATCATAATCACCTGCATCAAGAACATATGCCTTTGCATTTTTATAATCATAGGATGCCATATCTTCTACTGCCAGAGTAAGTGTTACTGTCTCTGATGCACCTGGCTCCAGTAAACCGGTCTTTGCAAAATCACCAAGTACTACTTCTGATTTTTCAATTCCACCCTTTGTGTAAGGAGCGGAATAATACATCTCTACAACATCTTTACCTGCTACATTGCCGGTATTTGTTACTTTAACGTCTACTGTAATATCACCGTCAGTATTGCCCAGCTTCTTATCTGTAACTTCCCAGTCAAAGCTGGTGTAGCTCAAACCATATCCAAATGGATATACAACTGCATCATCATAGTTGATAAAGCCTTCTGCTGCTGCAGTTTCATAATATCTGTATCCGACATAAATACCTTCTTCATACTGAACAAAGTATCCATTACCGAAGGAATTTGCTTCACTAATGTTATTATACTGATTAAATCCAAAGTTTACGAAAGTAGGATCCTTTGTAAAGTCTGCTGCATAGATATCAGCTGTACGTCCGGAAGGATTGATGGTACCGTTCAATACCTGACCTACTGCGTTAAAGCCTGTCTGTCCAGGAGAACCAACCCAAAGAACAGCATCTACGTTCTCATCCTGTTCCAGAATTCCAAGTTCCATTGGAGTACTTGCATTAATGACAACGATAACTTTTTCAAAGTTTGCTTCTGCAAGAGCTAATAACTGCTTTTCATCATAATTTAATTCAAGCTGGTGCTGTCCTGCTTCGTAATGCTCATCCCAGCCTTCCATACTCTGCGCAAGGTCGCCACCTTCACCGCCACCACGGCCATACATAATAATAGCAGCATCACCGTAAGTAGCAAAGCTTGCAACTGCATCAGAGGTATAATTTTCTACAGGCATTTCACCAATCTGATACTGGGATGCCTCAGGATTATCCATTACAATATTAGCCTTTGGATGATCATATACTCTGTCTTTTCCACCGAACATATTGTCCTTTAAGGTGAAAGAGGAATATCCTAATAAAATATCATACACTGTATTATTTATTTCGAAATTAGCATTTTCTAAACCGGTTTTAAAATCAACAACGGTATCTAATTTAACAGAACCGGAACCTGACCCACCATAAACTGGATCTGCTGCATCACGTCCTAAAATGGTAACCTTTGCTTTGCTGTCAGCGGAAGTTGTTAACGGAAGTGCTCCATTATTTTTCATCAGGACAATTCCTTCGCCTTCAATTGTAGCGCAGGCATCAAGTGCTGCAGTTGCTACTTCTTCTGCGGAAGCATAATCCATTCCGTTGTATTGACTATCCCAACCCTCTGTTCCTTCGGTTTTGGTAATGATGATTTCACCTTTTCCAAGGTATAAATCAACATAGCCGCTGAAAATATTCATGAGAATATTCACAACCAAGGTAAGTACTAAAACAACGGATAAAATTGATATCCAGATTGCTTTAAACTTTTTGTTACTCATCTTTCTTTTTTCCATAATCTCCATTTCCTCCATCCA
>JAQZBD010000130.1 GCA_029239235.1 Herbinix sp. | reverse complement strand
ATATCATTACAAAAAGACTTGTAACGGGAATTTAGGATTTCAAATACAGAGTTAAGGGATTCTTGCAGTACAAACGGGATTCTCAGATTACTATCCAGCTTAATCTTTTAAATTAGATAGTACTAAGAGGGATTATATGGTAATATGTAAATAATTATAAAAATATGTTTATTTAAGGAGGGCATTAATTATATGAGTTTTAATCTAACAGTATATTTTTATTCACCGTCGCAGTCATAGTAATATTGTTTGTGAATGCTCGATCAGTCTTTTTTAAATTAGTCGTACAAGCATGGAATTGCAATTGGGATAACAAAAGCTCAGCTATCTTACATTTCAAAGATAAATTTCTGGAGGATATGTTATAAGTATATACAAACTTAACGTTGGGAAGGTGGATTCATGGGACATATTACAAGTAAGGATGCCTATAAGAATTTAGAAGAAAGAATCAATTGGTTTACACAAGGGGCTCCGCCATCGGACAGCCTATATAAAATTTTGCAAGTCCTATATACAGAAAGAGAAGCCAAATGGGTCGCTCTGTTGCCGATTCGTCCATTTACTGCAAAAAAAGCAGCAAAAATCTGGAATACCAGTGAAGGGAAAGCAGAAGCTTTTTTAGAGAAACTTTGCGAGAAAGCGTTACTTGTAGATTCATTTTATATGGGGGTACGTCAGTTTGTAATGCCACCACCAATGGCAGGGTTTATTGAATTTGCATTGATGCGTACAAGAGGCGATATTGATCAGAAATATTTAAGTGAATTGTATTATCAATATATGAATATTGAAGAAGATTTTGTTAAGGATTTATTTTTCGCAACAGAGACGCATCTTGGACGAGTTTATGTGCAGGAGCCGATATTGACGAATGATAACACAATTCATATTTTGGATTATGAAAGAGCGAGCCATATTATTGAGGAAGCAACTCATATAGGCCTTGGAACTTGTTATTGTAGGCATAAGATGTTACATGCAGGCCATCCATGTGAAATAGATGCTCCATTGGATGTTTGTCTCACTTTTGGAAATGTTGCTCGTTCTCTTGCTGAACATGGGCAGCATGCAAGATTAATTGATAAGAAAGAGGCAATGGATGTATTAGAACGTTCTTATGCTGCTAATCTAGTGCAAATCGGTGAAAATGTTCGTGAAGCGCCGGCATTCATTTGCAACTGTTGCGGTTGTTGCTGTGAAGCCTTGCAAGCAGCAAGAAAATTTAGCCCAATGCAGCCAGTAGCTACTACAAACTATATACCTAAAATTTCGAAAGAATGTATAGGATGTGGTAAATGTGAAAAGGTATGTTCGGTATTAGCAATTTCTATGCAAAACAGTAAAGAGGGTAAGGTGGTAGCAGAGGTAGATAATGAGGTATGTCTTGGTTGTGGTGTGTGCGTGCGAAGTTGTCCTAAAAACGCCATTAAATTAATGCAAAGAGAGATTCAAGTCATTACACCGGTGAATAGTACCCATAGATTTGTACTACAAGCAATCGAAAAAGGAACCCTCCAAAATCTCATATTTGATAACCAGGCATTTGCTAATCATCGTGCCATGGCTGCAGTACTTGGAGTTATCCTTAAATTACCGCCCTTAAAGCAGATGATGGCTAGTAAGCAGTTTAAATCCATTTATTTGGATAAATTGTTGCATAAAAATGCATAAAGGCTTGATTCTGATGTTTCCCATCAATTTTACTTTACACCTCTTCATAATGCCTACTTTATAAGAAGATGATTCGAAAGTTCCTATTAGCCCTAAAGGGATGAATTCCCAGAAGATCAACTGTATCATGATAAATAATAAGGAAGCTGCTAACAGAAAAAGTTGGCAGCTTTCGTCAGAGGCATTAAGGAATTGAGAAGGTAAACCAATGCTGAGGCTGCAATTTAATAAAATAAAAAGTTTGACTCTAATAAGTGATAATAGTATAATATGAATGAATAAAAAAATATTCATTCATATTTGCATTAAATGTGTGTATCCTAAGTATTAAAATCAGATTTTAAACCGATAGCACCAACCGTTAGCCGACTTCAGCTGAATTGTGTTGATGGTGAGATATGCACATGAAATGTTAAGGTATGAAATCAGAGATCCCATTTAAAAAGAATTTGTTAATATGGACGAAAGGAGGACCACAATTGAATCAAACAGCACCTGCACAGTCGATAATCTATGGAATGGGTACGGTAATCAGCAGTAAAGTTTTCGGTGAGCAGGCAAAAGAAGCACTAAAGGCAGCAGAAGAGGAAGTTGTGAGATTGGAAGGATTACTAAGTCGATTCCTACCCGAAAGCGAAATTAGCAGAATCAACAATTCCGCTGGGATTTGTTACGAAAAAATCAGCAGTGAAACTTATGAGGTTCTATTAAGAGCAGATGAATACTCAAAATGCTGTCCAGGCTGCTTTGATGTAACCGTTGCACCATTAATAGATTTATGGAGAAATGCAAGAGGAACAGCTAAACCTCCGGATAAATCAGTGATTAAGAGGATACTGTCTCAGGTTGATTATACTAATCTGATCATAAATCCTTGTGAAAAAGCAGTTTATCTGAAAAGTACAGGGCAGTTTCTTGATTTGGGAGGGATCGGAAAGGGATTTGCCGCGGATTTAATATTAAAAGTATTTAAAAAATACGAGGTCTCCTCTGCTTTTACAAATTTTGGTGGGAATGTAGCTGCTATCGGAACAAAGCCGGATGGGTCCCCCTGGCGTATAGGAATACAGCATCCAAGAAATGAGAATAGCATAATTGGTATTGTTGCTATAGTCAATCAGTCAGTGGTCACATCTGGTGATTATCAACAGTATTTCATTGGCAATAACAATAAAAGATATCATCATATTCTGAATCCGTCTACAGGATATCCGTCAGAATCAGGGTTGGTAAGCGCGACCATAATTGCAGATAGCTCTGTAGCTGCTGATGCATTATCTACCATACTGTTCATAGCAGGAATGAATAAGGGAATAGAGCTTTTAAAATCATTTCCCGAAACGGAAGCTATTCTTATAGATAAGGACTTACAGGTTTATATTACTCAAGGGTTGAAGGAATGTTTCCAGACTGTTGAAAGAGTGAAAATCAATATTTTAGATCCTATCATCTGACCTGAAACCTGTTCGTATGATACATCAACTTATCAAATACATAATGGAGATATTAATAATGAGCAAATACAGGTGTATAAACTTTGAAAGAATCAATTTTGAATTTGAAGTGATTAAGTATAAGACTGGAGTGATAGAAAATGAGAAAAAGGAGTAAAGGTAAAATGACAGGATTGGTTATCGCCCTGGTAATTATAATGTTATTGGGCATAGGTGGAGCAATAGGCTGGTTGTTTTTATCCAAAGAGCATAATGAAGCGAGAAATCTTTCTCTTGATGGAGTGGATTTTAGCAGGCTTAAAGATGGTACTTATATTGGGGAGTATGAGGGAGGAATGTACAAATGGAGAGCCAATAAAGCGAAAGTTGTCATATCTTCAGGCAAAGTTATAGATATTGAGCTACTAAGTTCCTCCGACCCAGGTGCTAAAAATACAGACCAAATTGCACTCTATGATAGAGTAATTGACGCTCAATCACTGGAGGTGGATGCCATAAGTGGCGCGACTCTTACCTCTAAGGCATATCTTAAGGCAGTAGAAAGTGCACTGGAGCAGGCGAAAAAATAGTAATTTGTAATGAACTATGTGGTTGAGGTAGAATTCAAATCTGGTAGGACGGTGGATGTGGAAAGACAAGACTGAAAATGGATAGAGGCTGAGTTTAACACCTTGCAGAAATGCAAGGTGTTTTGCATGAATTTATATAGTACCACTCCCGTATCAATTTTCATAAAATAAAATTTTTGATTAATTTTACCTCCCCTTATCGGTTGTTACATATTGTTATACACAACGTTGCCATCTACCAATGTAAGGCAGACCTTTGCTTCACGGATTTCTTCAAGTGATGTCGTAAATAAATTATGGCTAAATACAGCAATATCTGCAAGCTTACCAGCTTCAAGCGTACCAAGACAGTCTTCAAAGCCAAGATTATATTGACCACCAAAGCTCCATGCTCTTAATAGTTCATGTAAAAGAAGCGTGTTCTCAGCATTATATGGCTCCCCACCTTCAGGAAATCTAGCACCAACGGTATGGTAGATCGATTCTGGTATATCGTCAAACAAAAGCGGTAAATCTGTGCCACAGGATATAGTGATGTTGCTATCTGCCATTTTTCTGCGATTCCAATAGTTTTTTCCGCGATCCATTCCGATTTTATCCTGAATCATAGAAAGTTTATCGTTACGATTTGCAATGGACATAATCTGCGGGTATATTTCCGCAATAATTCCAAGCTGCCCCATACGTTCTAAATCCTTTGGATCAGAACATTCTAAATCGGTAATGGCATGACGGTTTTTTAGAGTTCCATCTTCATTTTTCTGGCATTTTTCATAGATATCAATGACTTTCTCAATGGCACGGTCTCCTTGCGCATGCAGGGAAAAGCGGAAGGCTTCGTTATCAGCAGCAAGCGTATCTTGTTCTAATGTACTCCAATTAATTTCTTTAACACAACAAGTATCCTTACAAAGATAGGGTTCTTTCATTTCGCCTTCTAACTGACTGATAGAACCATCCGTCATCTGATTGTATCCGGAAAAATGTACATAATTGCCAGTGAATCTCTCACGCATATTGCGTCCGTAGTCTAAGTTCATAGGCATTCCTACGGGTTGGCTCATAAAACTGACACGAACGGTAAGTTCTTTGTTTTTTTCTAATTGATCCAATATCTCTGTAAATCCCCAAAAATCATCAAATCCCATTTCTTTAATAGAGGTAATACCTCTGGAGTTCATAAATTTTAAATAGTTTTTGAATGCAGGTGCGGAAAATTTAGTATCGTTAAGTACATATTTTAACAGTCTCCAATAACTCTCTGAGTAACAGCTTTCTGATGTGAAATGATAAGTATTGATAGCTGCTGTATTCATAAAACAACTTTCGCTATCTTTATGAAACAGGATAACAGGTACCATACCAAACGTTTTATCCAAAAATTCGCAGCTTAAATTGGAGAAATTAGAATTTACACCTCTTCCAATAATCGTGGCATCTTCGCTTTGCTTTGATTTGTATGTATTTAAAGTTTCTAACAACTCAGCTTCTGTTTCGCAATGCTCTAAATCAATTCCGGCAATGCTAAGTAGATATCCGTTGAAGAAACAATGGACATCGGTAAAACCTGGACAAACGAGCCTGTCTCCTAAATCTAATACCTTTGTATGACAGTCAATGTATTCAGAACCATCGGTTTTATTAACAGCGAGAATCGTGTTTCCTTTCATTGCAATGCATCCGCTGATTGGATGTTCGCTTAATCCGGTAAAAATAGCAGTGGATTGTAATACAATATCTGCTTTCATAGAATACCTCCATTTTGTTTAATTTTATATAAGTATAACGTAAAAGCATACCGATTATTTCATGATGATACCACAACAAAGATTTTGATTCAATTGCAAAAGCGTATTAGGATATAATTTCGTTGATTGTACTAAAATAAATACAGATAATTGTGCAATATAAATAATTTAAAATAAAAAGTGGTTTAAAATATAGAAATGTTGTTGACTTAATAAAAAACCGATGATATTATAAGTGGTATAATAAATTGGCAAACATATGTAGAATATGTGAATAAGAATGCTTTGGACGGAAGAGATGTTCCGGACGAAAAAACCAATCATAGCAAGGCTTTACACGGATGTGCTACTTATGCAAGAAATTAAAGATTGCAAAGTCGATGATATTTAAAGGCAAATCCGGCTGATCTTGTAATTCTACAACGGTTACCGGTAAAGAGGTGAAAGATGACCGATTCGTAATCGAGAGTGATATGACAGGTGTTTTCTAATATAATAATTAACAAAAAATGTTGGAAAAATTTAAAGTAAGTATTTGATACTCACAAAAGTAGTTTATTCGATTTGCTTATTTGGTCTAATAAAACAATTAGGATGTATATGTGGAGGAAGTTATGAAGGTAGCAGCAATTGGAGATAACTGTATTGATGTTTATGAGAAAATTGGTAAAAAATATCCAACTGGAAATATCGTGGATACCGGTGTAAATTTGCAGCGCTTGGGAATTCCGGTATCGATTATTAGTACAACTGGCTCGGATGAGAATGGAATCTGGATGAGAGAAGCTCTTACGAAGGAACATCTGGAGCTTAGCCATTTTAAGACTGCAAATGGTGTAACGGCGATTACCTATATGGATATGAATGGCCTGGACCGGGTACATGGAGACTACATTGAGGGTGTTTTGGAAACTATGATATTTGATGAGGAAGACATCCGGTTTGCTGCTGAGCACACATTGGTTCATTCTGCTCTTTGGGGTAAGGCGGAAGATACGCTTCCAAAAATAAAGGAACTGAATAAGAATGTGCTAATCAGTTTTGATTATGCAGACAGACTTACGCATGAACTGGTTGAAAGCACCCTTCCATTTGTAGACTATGGATTTTATTCCTATCACAATGAAAATCACTCTTTAGAAAGAGATTCTTTTATTGAAGATTTTCTAAAAGATAAAGTAGACCGTGGAATGAAGGTGGCAGTTGTTACCTTTGGAGAAAAAGGCAGTTTGGCATATGATGGAAAACGGTTTTATGATGGAAAAATATATAAAGCAGAAATTGTAAATACGGTTGGCGCCGGTGATAGTTTTATTGCAGGATTTCTCTATGGAATCTTAACAGGACAGAATATCGAAAGTTGTCTTGATATCGGTGCAAAATTAGCTGCGGATATCGTTTCAGTATTTGAACCGTGGGTGATGTAAATGAAATAGGATTTATGATCATAAAAGAGGAGAATGGAGGACTTTAAATGAAACTAGGAATGTTTACATCCGGCTATCAGAGAAATCCGCTGGAACATTGTTTTGAAGATGCAAAACGGTTTGGGTATGATTTTATTGAACTATGGGGAGGGCGTCCCCATGCTTATGCGCCGGATTTGAAAGCCGGTGAAATTAGCGAAGTGAAACGTCTGGTAGATAAGTATCAGATGCCAGTTCTTGGCTATACGCCAGAGCACAATGCCTATCCCTATAACTTTATGATAGGAAGTGAACACCAAAGGCAGGATGCAGTTGATTATCTGAAACTCTGTCTGGATATGGCAAAGGAAATGAATTCTGATTATATGCTAATTTCTCCTGCACACGCAGGATACCTTGCCAGCTATGAAGAAATATGGAACCGGATGGTTAAAACGATCAGAGAACTGACGGAACATGCAGAAAAGACAAAAGTGAAACTAGTAGTAGAAACGTTAACTCCTTATGAAACGAATGCATTTAAAAATGCAAATGATTTAGTGGAATTATTTAAGCGAATTGATTCACCATATCTTGTTGGAATGTGTGACATCGTACCACCGTTTGTACAACACGAGAGCATCATGGCATATCTGGAAAAGCTAGGAAAGAAAATGTACCACCTGCACATTATTGATGGTGACCAGGGAACGGATAGTCATATAGTGCCGGGAGAAGGATCGATACCACTTCCGGAATTATTCAAAGAATTTAATTATGCCGGATATGATGGAACTGCGACGCTGGAACTTGTGACGGGCTACATCAACGAACCAAGACTTTATGCAAGAAGAGCCATTGATCAGGTTCGTACCTATATGAGGGATGCAGGATATTAAAAAAGAAAAGAGGTAAAAAGATGTTTATTGATATGCATGTCCATCCGGCCTTTTTTGAGCCGATCAACGAGGATGCCGGAGTAGAACAGCTACGGCATGATGTGCTTAATATTCATAAAAACGGAACAGCGCCGCTAGAACATATATTCAATCAGATGAAGTGTGCTTCCCTAGATCGTCTCTGTCTTTTGCCGGAGGATTATAGCACTCAGGTAGGACGAGCTATTGTCACAAACGAAGAAATCCGTAAGCTTTTGGATTTGGCGCCAGATAAATTTATTGGGTTTGCCGGGGCAGATCCATATGATGTGAAGGCGGCTGAGAAACTAGAGTACGCATTCACCGAACTTAAGCTGAGTGGGTTAAAACTTCATCCGTCCAGACAACATTTTTATCCCAACGATGCAATACTAGGACCGTTGATTGAAATCTGTGAACGATATAATAAACCGATTATCTTTCACAGTGGTTTGTCTATTGAACCAAATACGTATACGAAGTATGCAAGACCGACGGAGTTTGAAGAATTGGCAGCAAATCATCCGAATTTAAGGATTTGCCTGGCACATTTTGGGTGGCCATGGGTGCAGGAAACTGCCATGTTAATGTTGAAATATCCCAATGTATATGCAGATACCGGACTTTTGTATTTTGATAATGCCTATGAGTTTTATGAACGAGTATTTCACCAAGATATGCCGGTAACATGGATTGATAGAAGCCTTCGCCATCAGGTGATGTTTGGAAGCAATAATCCACGATTTGAACAGATACGTATGGCAGATGCAATCACAAAACTTGGATTTAGAGACAGTACACTGGAGCTTATAAAAGGTGGGAATGCACTAGAATTTTTGAATGGGCGATAAAAGGAGAGGTAAGCAGATGGTTTTATTAAAGCAGATTAAGCTTTTAACAACCGGATATAATCAGTTTGTTTTAATCACGGAACAGGTAATGGAACTTGTACGCGAAAGTAACATAAAGAATGGAATGGTTCATGTAATTACAAAACATACAACAACCGGAATTACCGTCAACGAATCGTTGGAATGTCTGGAAAGTGATATCGAAGAGTTTTTGGCACGTCTTGTTCCAGAACATTTTCCCTATGCGCATGCTAGAATGCTTCCGGACTATGGCTCTACGGCGGGTAATCCCACCGGACATTTAAAGGCACATCTGACGGGAAACCATTGTCATTTTGTGATCAGTGATGGTGATGTCTTAAAAGGAGATGCGGGTCGGGCACTATAAGCCTGAAAACAAATAAAAGGAGATAAAAGCATGTCAAATCAACACAATCAAACGGAATTAAAGCGTAAACTTGGCTTGGGTGCAGTCATTGCGCTAGGTGTTGGAACTACTGTTGGATCAGGAATCTTTTCGTCATTGGGATCCGTTGCAGGTGCAGCAGGAAGTAGTCTGTTTTTGGTATTAGCATTTTTAATTGGGGGAATTGTTCAGATTCCTGCAAACTTCTGTTATGCAGAGCTTGCGAGTGCATTTCCGGAGGATGGAGGACAGTATGTATATTTCAGAGAAGCAGGCTCACGTCCACTTGCCTTTCTATGTGGATGGATTAGCTTTTGGGCGACCGATCCACCATCAATTTCAATCATGGCACTGGCAATAGCGAATTATCTTGCATTCTTCATTCCGGTTCAAGGAGTCGTTTTGAGAATTGTTGCAGTTATATTTGTATTGATTTTCATGACACTTCATTTGCGCTCGGTAGAAGGCGGGAGCAAATTCCAGACAATCATTACAGCGCTAAAGGTGATACCTTTCGTTTTGATTATTGGAATTGGTATTTTCTTTATCAAAGGAGATTTATTCCTTTCTGCAGCACCTCTTACTGGAATTGCAGCTACAGGTATTACAGCTCTATTAGCAGGAGTTTCTGCAACAACCTGGTCTTTTGATGGTATGAGTGCTGCATGCTATATGTCTGGTGAAATCAAAAAACCTGAAAAAAACATTCCAAAAGGATTGATTTTAACAGCGTTTATTGTCCTTGGATTATATGCAGGCTTAACTTTAATAGCATCTGGTCTTTTATCTGTTAATGAACTTGCTACATCAGATGCTCCCATTGCTTTACTTGCATCAAAGATACCTTTAATTGGTGGATATGCTGGAACGGTTGTCGCAATTATGGCAGTTATTGTTGTTATCGGTTCTCTTTCCAGCTGTATTATGTTTCAGCCAAGAATCGAATATGCAATGGCAAAAGATGGATTATTCTTCAAATCCTTTGCTAAAGTACATCCTAAATATGAAACACCATATTTTTCAATTATTGTACAGTGCGCCGTTGCAATAATTCTGATATTTGCAACCTCTCTTTCTGACCTTTTGGGATACTTTACATTAGTTGCTCTGTTAAAGAATTTCCTGACATTTGGTACAGTACTTGTACTTCGTAACAAACCAAATTATAAGCCTACATACAGAATGCCAGCCAGATTATTGATGGTAGCCGTTGCTATGCTTATGACAGGAACACTAATCTGGTCAACCTTTATGTGGGCTCCGACAGCAGGAATTACCTGTGCTGTTATTGCAGTTGTAACAGGACTTCCCGTATATTATTTCTGGGAAAGCAGAAATAAAAAAGAGCAGAAGAATGCATAAGATAACTTTTGTTTTAAGGTGTGATTGACACTTGTTGGCAGATGACTTAAGATTTAACTAAGAAAGAAGTTAATCAATCAAGAAGAAAAGGAATATCTGCCATGAGTCTGGACAATCAAAGACCACGCGAAGATGCGATGGAAAAAATAGAAAGTTATATTATTGAAAACAAGTTAAAACCAAATGATAAATTACCTTCGGAACGAAATATGTGTATGATGTGGGAATTCAATCGTACCACCCTTCGAAGTGCCATCAAGCAGTTGATTTCGGAAGGTAAGATTTACAGCAAGAATGGTTCTGGCACCTTTGTATCAAGAAAGAAGCTTATGAAAAATCTCCAGGATGTTGAAGGGTTTTATGAGACGGCAAGGAAAGAAGACCGGATCGTTTTAAGTAAAATAATCAGTTCTTTACTCTGTGAGACAACAAAAGAAATAGGAAAAAAGATGGAACTGCCATTGGGACATAAGCTTTTACAGGTGATTCGTATCCGTTTTTTAGAAGAGGTTCCGGTGATGTATGAAACTTCTTATCTGGATTATGACCGTTTTCCAGAAATAGAGAAGCACATCACGGAAACTTCTTCGCTGTATCAGATCCTTGCTAAAGTATATGGCTTGGACATAACAGGTGGTAAAGAGAAATTAAGCATTGCATATTGCGATGAAAAAGAAGCACATTATCTTGAGATTAATGAAGGTGATCCAGTTATTTATCAGTCGGGCGTTGCAGTTGATGAAAATGGTAAGATATTTGAATATTTTAAATCGATTACCCGCTCAGAGTACGTCTGCTTTGCAAGTGAGTTAAAAAGACTCTAAGCGGGTGATTGTAAGGAGGACTTACGATGAAGATAGCAGCAGTTGGTGACAATTGTATGGATGTATATGACGGTATTGGTGACGCTTATCCAGGCGGAAATCCAGTAAACGTTGCGGTATATTTTGTAAGGCTTGGAGGCGAGGCTTCCTATACGGGTGCAGTCGGAACGGACGTATACGGAAAACGAATGAAGGATGCGATTGAGGCAAAAGGTGTAGATACGTCCCACGTTCATTTTCTGGAAGGAAGTACAGCAATTACGCATGTGGAACTAAAGGACGGAGATCGTGTCTTTGGAGACTATGAGGAAGGCGTTCTTGCCGATTTTAAATTAACAAAGGAAGATATCGATTTTCTTTGCAGTCAGGACTTAGTAGTATCAGGACTATGGGGAAATGTGGAATATAATTTAGCTGAAATTCGCAAACGAAATGTAAAAGTTGCCTTTGATGCAGCAACAAGACCAGATGATGAGGCATCAAGAATAGCAATACCACATGTGAATTATCTGTTTTTTGCGACAGATGACTCAGAGACAGAAGAACTAAGAGAAAAAATGATTGAGATTCACAAAAATGGTCCAGAGCTTGTAATTGCAACCTTAGGCGAGCAAGGGAGCATTGTATATGATGGAACTAAATTTGTCCGGTTCGGAATTATTCCCTGTAAAGTGGTAGATACAATGGGAGCCGGAGATAGCTATATAGCAGGATTTTTAAAAGGTATATTAGAAGAAAAAACAATAGAAGAATGTATGAAAATGGGAGCATCTAATTCTAGTATTACGCTGGAATATCGGGGAGCTTGGTAGAACGGAAGGAGAATTACGTTGAAAAAGTCAGCAGAAATAGATTATCAGTCATCCATTTACCTACAGCTTAGAGAAGTTGTAAGAAATAAAATTGAAGAGGGAGAATATCTTCCTGGTACAGCAATTCCATCTGAGAATGCATTGGCAGATATGTATGGAATTAATCGGCTTACTGTGCGTAATGCAATTGATGAATTGGTAAATGAAGGTCTGTTAAAACGGGTACAGGGAAAGGGTGTTTACGTCCTTGCACCAATTGAGCGTGACTTAGAAGTCTTAGGTGGATTTTCACAAACCATGTATGATAAAAATCTTCAGCCAAAGAAGAAAATCCTACAAAGAGGCCAACGTAAAGCCGGAAGTAAATATGCTGAGATGTTCAAAATTAACGAAGAAGACGATTTGTATTATATAAAACGTCTGGATTATGCTAATGGAGAAGCGATCGCCTTGCAGGAGATTTTTATCCCATATAATCTTGTGCCGAAAATGGAAGGAATAGACCCATCTGTATTCAGTATGTTTGAAATTTATAAATTTTATGGGATAAATCCGGTAAGAGCATGGCAGACTCTTGATTTGGTTAGTTTGACACAGGCAGATGCGAGACTTCTCGATATTACGAAAGAACAGACCGTATTTCTATTTTCTTGTACTACATATGATGAAAGCGATAATGTTATAGAATATTCTCGTTCCTATACAAGAGGAGATAAATGTAATTTCACAGTGCATTTTCATAAATAAAGCAGATAGGAGACAATTATGTTAAAATTTGATGAACAACAACAAATAGATAGTGTAAAGGGAGCTTTATTGATCCGCCCACAAATTGAAAAAGCAGTCGATGAAATCCAAAAAGAGGGATTCGACGGACTCTATTTTATAGGAATTGGCGGAACATGGGCCTCTGGTATGCAAGTCGAGGTATATTTAAGAGGAAGAAGTTCGTTGCCGGTATATGTGGAAAATGCCGCAGAATTTATTACCACTGGAAATAAGCGTTTTACCAATAAATCGGTAGTCATTTTTTCTTCTGTAACAGGAAGCACAGAAGAGATGGTGGATGCTATAAAAAAAGCGAAGGCGGTAGGAGCAAGAGTGTTGGGCTTTATTGATGTAGAAGATGCACCACTGGCAAAATTATGTGATACCTGCATCTCTTATCCGATGAATGAGCAACTTAAATTTTATATGGTCGCAAACCGATTAATGTATAACAATGGTGAATTTCCAGAGTATGATGCATATAACCAGGAAATGGAAGACTATCTTCCTATGGCCCTTGTAGAAGTTGAAAAGAATGCCGACGAATGGGCAGCAGGATACGCAAAAGAGAAATATCAATACCATAAAGAGCATCCAGATATGCCTCATTATTTCATCGGTGCAGGTAACCATTGGGGAGCCACCTATTCGTATGCGATGTGCTACTGGGAGGAACAGCTCTGGATTCGAACAAAATCGATTACTTCTGCTGAATTTTTTCATGGAATGTTAGAGATAATCGAAGCAGAAACACCTGTAACCGTATTTGTTGGGGAAGATGAACAAAGACCCTTGTCAGAACGAGTTGCTGCTTTTTTGCCAAAGGTATGTAAGAATTATACCGTAATTGATACCAAAGACTATGAATTGAAAGGTATTCGGGCAGAATTTAGAGGTTCTGTTTCTCATTTGGTTATGCACGCAGTCAATAATCGGGTAGATGCTCACATGGAAAAAGAATTCAGACACCCAATGGTAATTCGACGTTATTACCGACAGTTCAGTTATTAAGACTATGTTGATAAAAGACAGAGATGTTTTGAAACCATAATTGAGAAACCTCTGTCTTTAAACCACATATAATGAAATAAAACCATTCGAGGCAATAATGATTATTCATGTGGTGGAACCTGGAGAGACCATCCTCTCCATTGCAGATTATTATGGTGTGTCTGTTAAGAAAATAAAAATATATAATAACATGACAGAAGAAGATTTACTGGTAATAGGAGAAGCCCTTATTATCCTTATTCCGGAAATTACTTATATCGTTAAAGAAGGCGATACCTTAGTGCAGATTGCAGATGCTTTTGCTACCACTGTAATAGAACTACTAAGGTATAATCCGGAATTGTCAGATAGCCAGTCCCTATATTTGGGAGATGAAATAGTGATCAGCTTTCGAGGGCAAAAAGAACATATAATTGCTACGAATGGCTTTGCATATCCCTTTATTGATAAAAAAACCCTGCAAATTACCTTGCCCTATCTTACTTATCTGACTGTATATAGTTATACGGTATCTGCCACTGGTGATTTAAACAATTTGGCAGATGAAGATGTTATTAAACTTGCAAAAGCTTACGGAACAGAACCCATCATGATGATTAATCCAGTTTCCCATAACAATGAGGAGGCTATGCAGGTAGTCAATTCCATTATATCTGACATAACAATTGAAGATAAATTTATAAGTCAAATACTTCATATCTTGGAAACCAAGGGGTACAGCGGGGTGAGCTTTCATACACCTTATATCCATCCCAGATATCGTGAAAACTATCGCAGGCATGCTACAAAAATGCTCAATAGTATTACTACTGCGGGTTATAAGATCATTGATACCTTTGAAAATCCGATTTTTGGTTTTGATTATCAATTTATGACAGCTGATCTTTCTGGAATTACTCTGATCGTGTATGAATTTGGATACTCCAATCGATCAGCTCTTGGAACTTTATGTACAGAAAATTACCGGAGAGCCATAGCGGAATTTACTAAAGCGGTACCGTCTGATTTAGTTTCTTTTGGTTTACCGGAGCAGGGATATATCTATCAATTACCCTTTATCCCCGGTTACTCTCAGGGCAGAGCTATCAGTTATAAGGCCGCTCTTGAGTTGGCGGCACAAAATGAAGCCAAGATTATTTATGACCCTTTAACCAATTCAGTTTCTTTTTATTTTTATTCGGGTGATGAATACCTTGTACGCTTCTGGGATGTAAGAAGTTATGATGTGTTTTTAAAGATGGTGTCAGAGTTTAATTTGCATGGTGTCGCCATTTGGAATATCATGCAATGGTTCCCTCAATTATGGATGAGTGTAGCTGTCCAGTATTCGATCCTATAAAATTAAACTAGAAATTATGAAATAAATGACTAGAAATGTATATGCTCTCATTATGATTAATAGTCGAAATAAGCTATTCATCACGATGGGGGCATTGCTTTTTATATGGAGGTAATACCAAGATTATACAGCTGCAACAATTTAATGTTCAAAGTTATTGTTGACAATGGAAATAATGATAGGCTATCCTTTATATACCATAAAAGGGAAGAATTTGAAAAAATAATATAATGAAAGCATTGAATTAATCAAAGGGGAGTTATTTGAAAAACCGACATCCCATTAATAAAACATAGATGAATAATAAATTATAACTTGGTAAATGTAGCAATATTGAATATGAAAATTGCTTATGCTATGAAAACAAAAGAGAAGGAGAATGGAACAGAATGACTTATATTAAGACTGCTACAACGGTACGAAGGCTGGCTTTTGTTTTTATTATTATATGTCTTTTACCCTTATCTGCTTGCATGTCAAAGGAGGAAAGGGCAATAGCTAGGAATCACGAAAAATTGGCCGGACCAATTGTGCAGGAGTATTTGGAGTTGAACTACGGCGGTGGGGAAATCGATTATGTGAAGTGTTTGAAGCTGCCCGATCGTGACACTGTTATCCCTGATTTTTCTGATTATGCCAGCCCTTATGTCAGAACTGCAGTTATTGTAGATGAAAAAGAGTTTTTCGTCCTTGTTAATGTTAAAACGGGCAAATGTTATGATAATTATAACGAGCAACTGGTTGTGGATGATTTTAAAAGCTATGCAGTATCTACTCTATCAATCGATATTCCCTATGATTTTGAAGTGAATTACTTCTTAAAGGAATTGGACTTGGATGGTCAGTTGAATGGAAGCGATTATGCCAACTATACAGAATATGGTATAAGCTCAGTAGACGATTTGTTTGAAAACGACCAGTATGAAATTTCTGTAATATGCAAATATATCGCAAGTGATATGGACTTTAAAAGTGTTGATACCAAACGGTTTTTCCCGGCAACAGAGGTATCCGATGTGTATATTTCTCTTGTAAATTTCCGCAGTAACGAAAGATATATTTCCGAGGATATCGCTGGATACGAGTATTATGCGTTTGAAGGTAACAGATTCTTTTATTATTTATCGGATGTAGTCATCGCTAATAAGAAAAAAGAATATGATCAGGAGTCAGATAACTTCATTTATAGCGATACCGTTAATCACAGTTATGCCCGATATAATTCAACCAGTATAAATGGCATTGAATTCGCCTGGAATGATTCTATTTATGATTTGGATTTTAAAGTGGTACCGGCTGAGAAAGAGGTTCGAACAAAACATTACAGTGGAGAACCCTATTATTCTGTTGACCATAAAGTCGTATCGGTCGAGTGCACTTCGCTATTGGAGGACACAGATGACACGTATGCTATGAATGATATTGACGATAGCATCTATTGCTATTTTGATAAAGCTTTGTATGGAAAAGAAATAGTAGTCAGTGAAAGTAGCAATAACGAAACGAGATATGACGTATGGTCGCTTGACTGGAAAGAGGACGATTACATATACCAATGGTTGTCAACTTATAATGAAAAGACATCATTTACCCTCGGTTTCTATGAAAGAAAATAAACGATAATTAAGATAACATATACTTTTTGCCAAAACATGTTATAATCAATTAATAGTTCCCTACAGTAGGGAAAATCTTATGATAGTAGATATAATGACAAGGAGGACATTACATGCACTATATACCAGAGGGGTATTCAAGCAAGACAACGTTAAGAGAAACAGAGGTTGCAATTAAACTTATTAAGGATTATTTTGAAAATAGCCTGGCAAAAAAAATGAATCTAACAAGAGTCTCGGCGCCTTTATTTGTATTACCTAAAACAGGATTAAATGACAATTTGAATGGTGTTGAGCATCCGGTACAATTCTCTGGAATAGGTACACAAGATAGAATCTGTGAAGTGGTTCAATCACTTGCAAAATGGAAAAGAATGGCGCTTAAGAGATATAAGTTTGATGTCGGTGAAGGTTTGTATACGGACATGAATGCCATTAGATGTGATGAGACATTAGATAATATTCATTCAATCTATGTTGATCAATGGGATTGGGAAAAAGTGATTTTAAGAGAAGAAAGAACTCTGGAGCATTTAAAAAATACTGTTAATAACATTTATGACGCATTTTTAGAGACGGAACAATTTGTTGATAGCAGATTTGCTCAGTTTGAAGCAAAATTACCGAAAGAAGTAACATTTATTATGAGTCAGGAGCTTGCAGATTTATATCCTGGGCTTTCTTCAAAAGATAGAGAAGCAGCATTTGTGAGAGAAAAGGGAGCAATATTTGTAATGCAAATAGGTGATAAATTATCGAATGGTGAAAGGCATGATGGACGTGCACCGGACTATGATGATTGGAGCTTAAACGGTGATTTGATTTTATACCACAAGCTTTTAGACATAGCCTTCGAAGTATCCTCCATGGGTATCAGAGTTGATGCAGCTGCTATGGATCGACAGCTTACAGAAATGAATGCTGATGATAGAAGAGAATTACCGTATCACCAAGATATTCTGAACAATAGATTACCCTTTACGATAGGCGGCGGAATTGGTCAGTCTAGAATTTGTATGTACTTTATGGATAAGGTACATATCGGAGAAGTTCAGGCATCGGTATGGGAAGATGGCATGGTAGAGGATATGGATCAGAAGGGCGTTGTAATATTATAATTCCGTCAATGAAAAAAGCGCAACAAAGCTACCATAGAATTTTTGAATGGATTTTAGCATCCTTTTACCGCTTGGAGTGAAAAAATATCCAGAATTGTAATAGTCAATAGGAGGGAAACAGCAGGGGGAATTATGAAAAAGAAGAAATCATTTTTTTTGCGAATACTTGCTGTCGTTATTGGGCTATTGGTCATTTTTTTGATACTTACAGTGCTTAACGGTACAGTTGGTAATCCAATAACGGCATATCTTGCCACAAATAAAATTCGTACTTACGTAGCAGAAACTTATTCTGAGGATAACTTAATTGTTAACCGGGCTACTTATAATTTTAAAGATAGCAGCTATGGATCCATAGTGCATTCACCAACCAGTGAAGACACTATATTCAGAGTATCGATGAGAAATGGACGAATCGAAGACGATTATCCTTATGAAGTTGCGAATAAATTCACTACCTTACGTCGACTTGAGGATGCCTTAAATAAAGAAGTAGAAGCTGTTATTAAGGAAGGATTTCCTTATCAAATGCGGCTAATTGGTGCAAAAATGCCTGATATGGAATCACAGGTTTTGACTTTGGATATGCCATATCATATTCAAAAGCTTCCTAGTCCGATCGAAGTAATAGTTTGGACCAGTGTAGATAAGCCCAGCTATGATATCATGGCGCAGCGTATGCTAGAGCTAAGGAAGCTTATGGAGCAAAATGATCTTCCGATTGGCATATATTCAATTAGGCTAGAATATCCTTATCATGAGGAAAACGGACAACTGATGCCAGATAATTTTGAAAGCCTGGCGGTAGATGGATTTCCAGCTGAACAATTGATTGAACGTCCTGATTTACCACGTATATTAGAAGAATATGCGGTGGAAAAAGAAAGGGAAGGAAACAAAGTAAAAGAAGCGGAGAAGAAAGGTGCTTTAGATAAATAGATAGGAGAGACGTGAAATGAGATATTTTATAGTTGATGCCTTTACAGAAGAATTATTTCGGGGAAACCAAGCAGGTGTCTGTTTACTTGATCGCTGGCTTGATGACTCCATAATGCAAAATATTGCAATGGAAAATAATTTAGCTGAAACAGCATTCATTGTTAAAAATAATGAAGGTTAGGATTTACGTTGGTTTTCTCCGGAAGTAGAAATCGACTTGTGTGGACATGCAACCTTAGCGAGTGCATATGTATTGGCAAATTATGTTGAAGTTGATTGTGATAAGTTTTATTTTAATACGCAAAGCGGTGTATTAACTGTTATAAAAAAAGGGGAGCTGTACGAAATGGATTTCCCATCCAGGAAGGCAACGCAAGTTGAAATTTTATCTCTAATGGAAGAAGCCATTGGTACAAAAGTTGTAGAAGCTCATCTTTCAAGAGATTTATTATTGCTTGTTGAAACAGAAGAAATCGTGAGAAATTTAAAGCCCAACCTCGAGTTAATAAAGACAATCTCTGATTGTTATGCTGTAATTGTGACAGCAAAAGGTGAAGAGGTTGACTTTGTGTCACGTTTTTTTGCTCCAAAGGCAGGAATTCCTGAAGATCCGGTTACCGGATCATCGCATTCAACCTTAATTCCCTTTTGGGCAGAAAGACTTGGAAAAAACGATTTAAAGGCTTGCCAATTATCCAAAAGAGGTGGGAAG
>JAQZBD010000129.1 GCA_029239235.1 Herbinix sp. | reverse complement strand
AACTCTATTAATCCTCTATTAATTAATTGAAAAGGCATTACTAAATGTCAAACATAATATTTTTTTGGAATATTATGGTGGATTTTTTACACATTTTGTTGTATACTTCAATATACTGCAATTAGCTTTTGCTGATTAATAATTTTATAGGGAGAGAATTTACATGAAAAAACTACTACTTATGTTACTGTTATCATCAACACTTCTTTTAACTGCCTGTGGAACTAATACCACTACAAGTAATGAATCAAATGGCGAAGCTCAGAAGCCAACCACTGCGATTGAGCCCAGTATTTCAGGCGAAGAAAGTGAAGCTTCCTCCAGCCTGGATGACATCGGTGATGTAGAGGTCGATAAAGGTTTATTTAATGTAGAGCTTACTATCCCTGCAACATATGTTGAGGGACAAACACAGGAAGATCTTAATAAAACCAGTGAAGAAAAAGGATATAAATCTATTACATTAAACGATGATGGCAGTGCAACCTATGTAATGACAAAACAACAACACGAAGATATGATGAAGGAAATGACTGATTCCATTAATAGCACTCTGAGCGAGTTGATCGGCTCAGATGATTACCCGAATTTCACTGCTATTGAGGCAAATGATAATTTTACAGAATTCAACATTACAACTACTTCTACAGAGTTAGATATGGGTGAATCCTTTTCCGTACTAATGTTTTATATGTACAGCGGCATGTTTAATATTTTTAATGGTACTCAAGTCGACAACATAGCTGTAACTTTTATAAATGCAGATACAAATGAGATCATCTCAGTTTCAAATTCCTCTGATACAAATGAGTAATTCATCATTTTACTAAATACAGCTTCAAACACTAGACTGTTATATCTGTGTTTGGAGCTGTATTTTTGATATTGAAAAATTTCTAAAATATCATTTTTCCCACTTTTTTACACCTTGAAGTTATAAACTCTAATATATTGTCAATAATTATAACTAATTAACCACATTATCATGATTTACTCATAATTTGTTCATAGTTCTTTTACTATTTGAAAATAGTTTCTTCACATTTTGGTTTTATAATAGATTTATAAACTTAATAAAGCAGATAAGTAAATTAACATAGATTTTTTTCATAATTCTCCCCCTAGAAAGCCAGCTGATAAAGCTGGCTTTTCCTCACTTCTTGATTCAAATTCCACTTGGCATCCTCAGGACTAATATCAACCATCCTATAGGTCACATCCGCAAGGGCATCCTTATCCTCAACAAATTCCTCATCCATATCAACTTTATAAATTAATCTTTGCATTTTTATATACTACATTCTCGAAATATTATTTATTTCTCTTGACTTACTAAATTTTACATGATATAGTAAGAGAGTATTTTAAATAAAGATTTGATTTCACATATTTTTGTAGATCATTTTTTGATTTACTGAGGTATGTTTTTTTTATTGTAAATATAATAATTTTAAGGAGGTATCTTTCATGAATAAAGGTACTGTAAAATGGTTTAATGCACAAAAGGGATTTGGTTTCATCTCTGATGAACAGGGTAATGATGTATTCGTACATTTCTCTGGACTTGCAATGGATGGTTTCAAGTCTATAGATGAAGGTCAGTCCGTTACATTTGATGTGACACAGGGTCAACGTGGTCCACAGGCTGTCAACGTACAAATTGCATAAACGAAATAATGCTTTTGAAAGGGATTGCTTTTTAGTGATCCTTTTTTTATTGCTAATTTTTCTTAGAAGATAGATACCGTAATAGATAATTATTTTAAAATTGTAAATGGGATTAAAGGAAATAACATCGCTTTAAGAAGTATAAAGCTTGGTTATTGTCTATGAAAAAGCTGAAACTGATGAATCATTGAATAAGTTTAAAAGATTTATGCAACAAAAAGAAAAAAGAACCTTGAAAAATCAAGATTCCTAGAATCGAGGCGACGGGATTCGAACCCACGGCCTCTGCGTCCCGAACGCAGCGCTCTACCAAACTGAGCCACGCCTCGATAATTATTAAATTATACATGATTTAAATGGAACCATTTCGTTCATCTCAGTGTCTAATACTCAAACACTGCATTAGATATTATCTAATAGAAAAGACAAAAAGTCAACTATAATTTTCATATTTTCTGCCATTAAACACTTTATATATAAACTCAATTAAGACGCTTTTATGTGCCAACTCTTTATATTGGATATGTTAGAGCAGTATACTATGCTTATCAACTTCATAAATGATATGTATAATGGTATTTGACATATCTATACAATAAATTAAAAATATATCCGATTAACAAAATGATAACCACTTCTCGGAGGATAACCTTATGAAATACAAAAATTTCTTATTTTTACTAATTATAATTCTTTCTATAAGCGGCTGCAGCAGCTCAAAAGGCAATAATTCTCCAACAAAAGGACCAACTCCAACCCTTGGGACTTCTCCTACTGTGACTAACGCTCCAACAAACCTACCAACCCAATTGCCAACGTCCACTCCTACTCCCACAGAGGAACTCACTAATGACGGTAACCCTGACTCCGAAATCGAAAGCACTGCTCTGCAAATATTAAATCAAATGAGTCTTGAAGAAAAAGTCGGTCAGATGTTCTTTGTTCGCTGCAACAATGCAACTGCTATGGAAGACCTGAAAAACTATCATTTAGGAGGCTTCATTCTCTTCTCAGCTGATTTTTCAAATCAGACCAAATCAAGCATGAAAGAAATCATCTCTGGCTATCAGTCCGCCTCTGACATTCCTCTGCTAATTGGTGTTGATGAAGAAGGCGGTACTGTTAACCGTATTAGTAAATACACTGCATTTCGCAAGGTGCCCTTTCAATCTCCTCAGGAATTATATCAATCAGGCGGCTTTGATCTTGTTAAAAATGATACGATAGAAAAGACTGAGCTCTTGAAAAGCCTAGGTATTAACACAAATCTTGCTCCAGTCTGTGATGTTTCTACGGATACTGAGGATTTTATCTACAAACGCTCCTTTGGACAAGATGCCGAGAAGACCGCTGAATACGTGGAAACAGTCGTTACGGCCATGAATGAACAGGGCATTGGATGTACCCTAAAACATTTCCCTGGGTACGGAAATAATATTGATACCCATACCGGTATCGCAATTGATAAACGAAGCAGTGAACAATTTTATGCCAATGATTTCTTGCCCTTTGAAGCAGGTATTAGTGCTGGCGCAGGGAGTATTCTGGTATCACATAATGTAGTTATGGCCTTTGACAAAACATATCCCGCTTCTCTTTCACGAAACGTTCATAATATCCTAAGAAATGACTTAAAATTTAATGGCGTCATTATGACGGATGATCTCAGTATGGATGCCATAAAAGATTATACGAACAATGAAGCCGCGGCAGTATTAGCCGTACAAGCTGGAAACGACCTGATCATTGCTTCTGATTATAGTGTACAGATACCTGCCGTAATCGCTGCTGTTAAAAATGAAGAAATTTCTTTCGATGATATCAACGAATCCGTACTGAGAATTCTTAAGTGGAAGCTTTCTCTTGGATTATTTAAAAAGTAGTTTGGTATATATCAGTTCATTTGTCCTTTAGGATTCAGTTTTCCCAAAATATAACATAGGAGCAGCCAAAAGGCTGCTCCTATCCTTGTCTCAATCTATATCCGATCCACACTTCCACAAACTCTTATTTTATCCATTACCAACTGCTTCACTTCTCTTCTTCCGGCCCCATTATATTTTTTAGGGTCATATAAGTTGATATCGGCTAAGGCTTCACGCACACCTTTTGTAAATGCCACTCTCAATTCTGTAGCGAAATTAACTTTGCAGATGCCTAATGTTATAGCTTTTTTTACAGCTTCATCCGGCACCCCGGATGCACCGTGTAAAACCAATGGTATTGAAACTAAATCTCTTATTTCTTTTAATCTGTCAAAATCCAGCTTTGGCTCCCCCTTATAAAATCCATGAGCAGTGCCAATTGCGATTGCCAGTGATTGAATTCCTGTCTCTTCAACAAATTCTTTGGCTTGTAACGGGTTTGTATATAATGCATCCTTCTCAGAAACTACATGGTTATCCTCTTTTCCGCCAACGGTGCCAAGCTCCGCTTCCACTGGCACATTCGCCAGTTTTTCGATCTGAGTAACCCTTTTGCTGACTTCCATATTCATTTCAAAACTTAATTTTGAACCGTCAATCATAACGGATGTATATTGGGCATTAATTGCAGCTTGGCATAATTCAAAGCTGCTTCCATGGTCTAAATGTAATGCAATCGGTATCTTTGCTTCTTTTGCTTCTTCATAAACCATAGCGCGAAACATATCCAAGCTTGCATAGTCCACTGTGGAAGGAGTTGTTTGAATAATAACCGGTGAATTCAGCTCTTTTGCAGCTTCTATAATCGCTTGAACCATCTCCATATTTTCTGCATTAAAAGCTCCTACTGCATAATGCCCCTGTTGCGCCATTTCTAATAATTCTAACGAACTTACTAATGCCATATATTTTCTCCTCTTTTTTACGACTGAATTAACTGTTACTATTTGCAGAATAAAAATAGGCAAGGAATGTTCATACCCTGCCTACTTTATCTGCAATCTATTATACTTGATAATAAATAGGCAAAAGCCTTCTGTGATACATTATACTAATTTTGTAATAGCATTCATTATTGATTAATATACTGATCAACATTTTCACTTGTAATGAGCTGGAAGTCTACTTTATATCTTGAATCAACTTCTTCCCCATTCGCTACCTTTACTGCAACATCAACAGAGGTCGATGCTTGTCCTGCTGCATCTTGAAGTACAGTTGCTGATAAACGTCCGTCTTTGATTGCTTGAAGAGCGTCTGGAATAGCATCTGTTCCAATGATAATCATTTCACGATTTTGAGACTCACAGGCTTGTAAAGCTCCCATTGCCATATCATCATTTTCACAGATGATTGCTTTTAAATCCTTATATTTACCCAACCAGTCTTCTGTTGTTGACATGGCGGTACTTCTTGACCAGCTTGCTGATAAGGTTGCTACACATTCAATGCCTGCTTCTTTAAGGATAGTATTTTCAAGACCTTCATATCTTTTAATCTGTGCACTTTGACCCATTTCGCCTTCCAGGATCGCAATTTTTCCGCTGCCGCCTAATTGTTCAGTAACATATTTACCCATAATTTCGCCGGCCTCAACATCTTCAGAACCAACAAAGGATGCATAGTCTGTACGTGTAGTTTCTGTGTTAACCTCAACTACAGGAATATTCGCTGATGCTGCTAAATCTAATACCTGAGCAGATCCATCTGCATCCTGGGGATTTAAAATGATGACATTTACTTTTTTTGCAATCAAGTCTTCTGCCTGAGAGATCTGCTTTGCGATGTCTGCCTGTCCATCTAATAAGTATAAGGTTGCATCCGGATATTGGGTTTCTACATAGGATTGGATCGCTGTACCCAGTTTATTGGAATACGTATCTGACATCGTCTTCATAAGTACACCGATTTTCACTCCACCTTCACTCCCGTTATCGGTGGACGCTTCTTGTGTGGGGTTTCCTTCATTTTGACTTGCATTCTCATTCTTTCCACTTGAACAAGCTACAAGACTTAACATCAATGTACATGCTACAATTGTTGATAATAATTTTTTCACTCTCATAATTTAATACCTTTACCCTTCTCTTTTTATCTTGATGAACCTTTAGAATGTATGTCAAAGCATACAGCTCCAAGGATAATCAAACCTTTGATTATTTGTTGATAATAGGATGATACGTCCAATAAGTTTAAACCGTTATTTAATGTTCCAATAATCAGAATACCAATCAGAGTACCACCAATGGTACCAACACCGCCTGTCATGCTAGTGCCACCAATTACTGCTGCTGCAATAGCATCCGTTTCATAGCCGGTACCAACTGCAGGCTGTCCGGAATTTGTTCTGGAGGCCAGAACAATTCCTGCAATTCCTGCTAATACACCGCCTAAAATATATACCTTAAGTAATATTGCTTTGACTTTTACACCGGATGCACTTGCTGCTTTTAAGTTGCCTCCTGTTGCATAAATATATCTGCCAAATTTCATTTTGCTTAAGATAATATGGGATATGAGTGCAATAATCAGGAATATGATGATTGGTACACTACCCTTTCCGATCAAGCTGAAATTCTCAGAAGCTAATGTATAAGGTTTTCCATCGGAATAAACGTAAGCAAAACCTCTTGCTATCGTCATACCTGCCAGTGTTGCCACAAATGCCGGCACTCTCATATATGCCACAAAAAAACCATTAATTGCGCCGAAGAAGCCACAGACAATAATTGCTGCAATAATCGCAAGTATTACATTATCAGGGTTTGCAACTAAAATACTTCCTGCTACAACACCGGATACAGCAATCAAGGAACCAACTGTTAAATCAATACCTCCGGTCATAATTACAAAGGTCATACCAATTGCAATAATTCCATTTACTGAAACCTGACGAAGAATATTAACTGCATTATCCGTTGTTCTAAATGTTGGAGAAACGCTTAGCATGATAATCCACATGATAATCAAAACAATTAAGATGCCATACTTCTTGGCAAATTCCATGCCATTTAACTTTTTTATCTTCATACTTTTTCCCCCTACACTTCTTGCAAAGCACTGCTTAATAAATTTTTCTGTGTAATTCTACCTGATACAATATCATCTCTTGAGAAGCATCCTGTTACTTTACCACTGGATACTACAAGGATTCGGTCGCTCATGCCCATAACTTCCGGCAAATCTGATGAAACCATAATGATGGCTATTCCCTGTCTCGCTAGTTCAACCATGATTTTATATATTTCGAACTTAGCTCCAACATCAATACCTCTAGTAGGTTCATCTAAGATCAGCACCTTAGGATTGGAAAGCAGCCACTTTGCCAACACGACTTTCTGTTGGTTTCCACCACTTAGGGTTCCTACATTTACATTAACACTCGCGCATTTGATACCTAATGACTCCTTGTATTGCTTTACAGACTCTTTCTCTTTGCTTTCATTAACAAATAAGCTTTTATGATACTTATGAAGATTTGGAAGCGAGATATTTTCTTTAATCGATCTGCATAAAATAAGTCCAAATAATTTTCTATCTTCACTAACCATAGCTATTTTGTTATCAATTGCATCCTTTGTTGATTTTATCTGCAGTTTTTTTCCTTCCAGTATAATTTCACCGCTGTCATATTTATCAATACCAAAGATTGAATTCATAATCTCACTGCGACCGGCACCCATTAATCCGGATATACCAAGAATTTCTCCCGCACGAACTTCGAAATTCACATCCTTAAATACACCTTGCGATGACAAATTTTTTATCTGAAATAAAACATCTCCAATCTCAACCGACTCTTTCGGATAAATATTGTCCAGTGTTCGGCCAACCATCATTTCTACCAGCTGATCTTTTGTTACACCCGTCGCAGGGACAGTTTTAATATATTCACCATCTCTTAGTACTGTTATCTGATTGGCTAGGCTTAATATTTCATCCAGTCTATGAGAAATATAAATAATAGCAACCTGCTTTTCTAATAACTCTTCGATGATTTTAAATAATATTTGTGATTCCTCATCCGACAAGGATGAAGTTGGCTCATCCATAATTATGATGTCTGCATTTTTTCGAACGGCTTTTATGATTTCAAGCATTTGAATCTGTGCAACACTAAGTTTTCCAACTTTAGTTTTAGGGCCGTAACTCATACCATATTCTTTCAGTATTTTTTCTGCCTCAAGATTCATAACCTTGTCGTTCAAAAATCCTCCTGACATCATCTCTTGTCCCAAAAAAATATTTTCCGCAATACTCATTTCCGGCAAGGGAGCCAGCTCTTGATGTATCATTGCTATTCCTTCTTTTTGGGAGTCAGTTATAGAACGATTTTTAAGAAGCTTACCATTATGATAAATTTCACCTTCATCCGGTGTATATTCACCAGTAATCATTTTCATTAAAGTAGATTTACCGGCACCATTTTCACCTACTAATGCATGAACCTCACCGGGTTTAATTTGAAAACTAACACCCTTTACTGCGTAAACACCAGGAAATTTCTTATGCAGATTTCTCACTTCCAAACGATATTCTTCCACTCAAAATCCTCCTTTCATTTACACAAGAACTGCGCCTATTATGTGATTTGGTTTAATTGCATAGTTATAATCTTCAATTAATACAGCCACATAATCTTTTGCTAAATCACGTGCGTTCATTTTTAATTTTCCATCTCTTACTTTGATATACTGCAGCGGCATATATTGCCTTAACATGCTCAAAGGTATATCAATGTTATCCAGATTATCAAAAAGCTTATGAATACAATCAACGATCTCTGCTCTGGTCAAATAGTAACGGCATCGATCAGAGAAACTGTATCTTCTTTTAATAAGCAATTGCTTCGTTGTACCATGATAATGTTTTTTCCAATAATCAGTATCATTTTGCATGACAGTTTCCAGTACTTCCATAAAATTGGCTCTATCCTGCTTAGGGACTAATTCCTGTTCTAATTTGCTTAAGGAAAAAAGGCCTTCTCTTAAGGCAAAGGTAAGTGCCGGTCCTACTTTAAGGATTGCTATGCCGTCTTCCACCATCTTTCTTAGGTTTTTAGGTGTCTGATAATCCGTTGAATGTCCTTCATATACGATACCATCATATTTCGTAATGCAGTCGCAAAGCTCTGCTGCCTTGTAACTATTATAATGATGAATTTCTGAATCTCCGAATTCGACTCCAGGCTGTACTACCAATCCTATTATGTTATCAAATGCATTTTCAAAACCAAGCTTATCAAATTCCTGTTTGTAAATGCTTAGTGTTTTATCAACCGATTCAGGTTTTGTTACACTAATACTCTCTTCAGCTTCCTGCGTGCCTCCGGGAATCGGAACTTCACTACCGATGATATAAACCGGTCTTGCTTCCCTTGGATTATGAGATAACATTTCCTGATATGTTTCCTCACATACCTGATAAAGAATTGCTGCTCTTCTAGCGATTGTTTCATCAGAAAGAACCACATCCTTAGGATCATCCGCCAATCTCATACTGGTATCCAAATGAATTTTTTTATATCCAGCCTGCACAAAAAGCTTTACCAAGTCAATTGCCTTTTCCATTGCAGCTTCTTCTGGATCATTTGTCCATAACAGCGGCCCAAGGTGATCTCCTCCTAAAATAATCTTATCTTTGGGGAAATTTATTCTCTCAGCAATATTATGAACAAATTCTTTAAAATCAATAGGCTGCATCCCAGTATATCCACCAAATTGATTAACTTGATTAGCCGTTGCCTCGATTAAAACAAAATCGTCTGATTTATTCGCTTGCTCAAATATTGCTTCAATCACCAATTCATTGGCCGTACAAAAAGAAACCACACCGCACATTATTCCTGATTTTCTTTTTGAAATCATATTTCTTATCGGATCATTCATGTTCTCACCTGTTTCTATTAATCATATCCTGAACTGTTTCTATACTAATTTTACCTTCCATAGGGCCAAAAGCCGCTGCATTTAACGCTCCTGCTGCTGCTCCCATTCTTGCTGCCTCTTCCATATTCTTGCCCTGAACCAGTCCAGCAATAAATGCTCCGTCAAAACAGTCACCTGCACCTGTTGCATCCTTTTGCTCCACTTTATACACTCCGACTTCAACCACATTGTCACGTGTATAAATTTTGCTTCCCTTGGAACCATTTTTTAATGCAAGTACTTCCATTTTAGGACTCTCAAAACATTTTTTTACCGCGTCTTCTATGTTTGTTTCACCCATTGTCATTAAAAGCTCCTCCACACCGGGTAAAAATACATTTGTATTATCCATGACTTCCTTTATTACTGCATAAATAGAATCGTCGGTAAAAAGTTCTTTTCTAATATTCGGATCAAATGAAATCTTTGCACCGCTCGCAGCCATCATATGCATGGTTTTCAGTATCTCCTGGGCAAAATCTTTGTTAGCCATTAAGGAGCATCCCATGATATGCATGAACTTCACATCTTTAAAATCGCCTTCTAATGGTGCTTTTGCTTCCACCGCAGGAGTATTACCCATATGGAAAATAAATTTCCTTGACCCATCCTTGAAGTAAGTTACAAAGGCAACACCAGTAGCTTTTTCTTCACTTTCAATGACATGACTGCAGTCAACTCCATCTTTCTCCAGCCTCTCTAAAAGACATTTGCCAAAGTCATCCTTTCCAACGCCACCGATAATGGCTGTTTTACACCCCAGCCTAGCTGCTGCATCAATAAATATAGCAGGTGCACCACTAGGAAACGGTCCGCAAAAGATTCCCTGCTCATACAACTGAACATCTTCCTCTGTTCGCATGATCTCAACAAGCATTTCACCCATAATTAATATATCTGCCACGTCACTTTCCTCCTAGCCTAAACAACATTTTTTTAAATATGCTAAGGAATCACTAATGTATTGATCCATCTGCTCAGGAGTCGCATTATTACTAAGATCTCTCCAAACCCGGATATCA
>JAQZBD010000128.1 GCA_029239235.1 Herbinix sp. | reverse complement strand
TTAATAATGATTAATATACGTCCCGTATCAGATTTAAGAAATAAATTTCCTGAGATTGAAAATGTTGTGCGCGAGGGAGAACCCGTATACTTAACTAAAAATGGCTATGGCTCTATGGTTGTAATGAGCCTTGAAAAATATGCTGAATTAACAGATGATATTGAATTATTGCTAGACGAAGCAGATAAATCTGCTGCTTACGATGATAAACGATTTACTCATGAGGAAACCTTTACCAAACTTAGGGAGAAAATCAATGGCGGAAATAAATTATAGGCTTAGATACTTACCACTGTTTGAAGATGATTTATCTGAAATATTATTTTATATTATTAATAAATTGAAAAACCCTCAAGCTGCTCAGACCTTGCTGTACGAAATTGAAAAATTAATATTGGAGAGATTATCATATCCAGAAAGTTTTGAGCCGTATCATTCTGCCAAATATAGAAGCTACCCGTATTATTGCATTTATGTAAAGAATTTTATTATTTTTTATGTTGTTATTGATGATGAAAAAATAGATACCAAGATTATGGAAGTTCGCCGTATTCTATATAATAAGAGAAACAAAAACAAATTAATATAATTTTGTTTGTTTTTAATCTGTATAAAAGCATAAGTCTCCAGGGTTATGCTTTTTAATATTAATTTAAAATATATTATTTAGAATATAGTTATTTCCTTTGTTGTCTATTTTCCTTTCTATATTTACAAAAAGTAGCTAAGGAAAGTATGTAAATATTCTTTATTAATAATCCGATTAATCATCTATAAAACACACTCTTTTTTGACATAATAATTATATTAATAAATTATGTTTGCTATATTTGATTCTAAATCAAAAGGATAAGGAGTGCAAAATGAATACAACAGAACATGTTACAAATAAAGGTAAAGGAACGACCCGTATTCCTAACAAACTAGTAGATGAGAAATCCCCTTATCTATTACAACACGCCTACAACCCTGTAAAATGGCATCCCTGGGGTGATGAGGCCTTTGAAAAAGCAAAGTCAGAAAACAAGCCAATTTTTCTAAGTATAGGTTACAGTACCTGCCACTGGTGCCATGTAATGGCACACGAAAGCTTTGAGGACGATGAGGTTGCTGCACTTTTGAACGAGAGCTTTGTAAGCATCAAGGTAGACAAGGAGGAACGCCCGGATATTGATACCGTCTATATGACAATCTGCCAGGTAACCACCGGCTCCGGTGGATGGCCTCTTACTATATTAATGACTCCGGATAAGAAGCCCTTCTATGCCGCAACTTATATCCCAAAGGAAGCTCAATATGGAATGATTGGGCTCTGTGATCTTTTAACCCAGGTAAAGCTCCAATGGGCAAACGACCCAGGTGATATGCTTCGTACAGGCGCACAGCTGGCTGATATTATGAAACGCGAATTCGAAGCTTCCTCCGATAGTGCTGATGTTACAAAAGATCTGATCAATCTTGCCGTAACACAGCTCAATCAAAGCTTTGACCATGATTATGGCGGCTTTGGCAATGAACCTAAGTTCCCCTCACCACATAATCTTATGTTCCTGTTAAGACATGCAAAGCTGGAGAATGATGAGAAATCCCTGTTCATGGTAGAGAATACATTAAAGCACATGTTCCGTGGCGGAATCTATGACCATATCGGCTATGGCTTTTCAAGATACTCTACCGATGCTAAATGGATGGTTCCCCATTTTGAAAAAATGCTCTATGACAATGCGCTGCTGGCTCTTACCTTTACCGAGGCCTATCAGTATACAAAGCAGAAGCTTTATTTCGTGGTAGCTGAACAGATCTTTGAATATATTCGCAGAGAAATGACGGACAGTGAAGGTGGCTTTTACTCTGCTCAGGATGCTGACAGCGAAGGTGAAGAGGGCAAATATTACACCTTCACAACAGATGAAATTATGAAAGTTCTCGGTAATGCGGAGGGCTCCTTCTTCTGTGAGTATTTCGATATTACGAAGGAGGGTAACTTTGAAAATGGTGTATCTATTCCAAACTTAATTAAAAGCAAGGATGTTAATGTGGATAACGAGCGAATCGTTCGGCTTTGTAATGCTCTTTATGACTATCGTCGCAACCGTTATAAACTCCACACGGATGATAAGATATTAACCTCCTGGAATGCTCTTATGATTACTGCTTTTGCCACTGCCGGCAAAGTTTTTCAGACCACAGAATATATTGATACAGCTAAGCATGCAATGGACTTCATCAATTCTAAGCTTATGACTGAAGATGATCGCCTGCTTGTAAGGTATAGAGATAATGATGCCTCCTTCTACGGCCACCTGGATGACTATGCCTTCTATTGCATGGCCTGCATTTCACTCTACGAAGCAACCTTTGAGGTGGATTATTTAAAGAAAGCGACTACCACTGCATACCATATGATACAGCTTTTCTGGGATGATAAATATGGCGGATTCTTCTTAAATGCAAAGGACTCCGAGCAATTACTCTATCGTCCGAAGGAAGTATATGACGGAGCAATTCCTTCCGGTAATTCCGTCGCTGGTTATGTTCTCCAACGTCTGGCTAATATAACTGCCAATCAGGATTTTACGGAATTTGCAAGTAAGCAGCTTCGCTTCTTGGCTGGACAGGTAAAGGATTATCCTGCCGGTCATAGCTTTTCCTTGGTTGCATTTATGCAGAAGCTCTATCCTTCCAAGGAAATTGTGTGCGTTGCCAGCAGAAATGCTTCCTCTCGTGCAAATGACCGTGATACTTCCGACTTAGAGAACCACATAGAATTATCCAACTATTTATCCCAGGAGTTTGAACCAAATACGGTTGTTCTGCTAAAGACAGATCAAAATATGGATGCATTGCATGGAATTGCTGATTTTACACAGGATTATCGGACAATTAATGATAAGACCACTTATTATATCTGTGAAAATCATCATTGCTATGCACCGACCAATGAATTAAATTGTTATAAATAATCCTTACCAGATGAACCATATGATAAATCCACTTATCATTCGTAAAATGAGCTGCAGTCATATTGATCAGCAGCTCATTTTTTAATATATTTTCTTTTTTAATTTATTAAATGATTTATTTTGCTTTGAACCGAATCATAATATCCTTTACCTTAAAAGGTTCATAATCGCAATCCTTTTACATATAATACAGTGAGGTATGATAGCCATATCTACTTATGGCTTTAGATATAAGGATTTCCTTTCCTAAGCAGAGGTCAATTTATGAATTGGAACTATGAACCAACTGTTACCGACTATCAGATGTACCTTTTCCATCTAGTAATGGATTATCACTGTGACGGTTATTATTACTGTCCTATCGCTGTTGCAACTCAGGAACAGATTGGCACAAAGCATCGTTATTTATGTATTGCCAAACCCTGGGATACCTTAAATTGTATTCCTCACTTAGCTGAAATTGAAATATACAAGCCGGTAGCAGGGAATCCATATGCAACCAGTTTATTTCGAGTCGATTTTAATGATATATTTTTTCAACACTTTTAAAACTTCAAGAATGACTTTTATAACTATACGTTTATTTATGTATTATAATTCTGCGGCTAAGCTCTCTATAAAATCTGCGGCCTTTCCCACCATATTTTGCTGTGAGCTTTGCTTTCGGTTGGTGGAGTGAGTTCTGCTATTCTTAAAATGGATGTCCATAACACCACTGCAGCCATTTCCTTTGACCGCATCTAAATTAATACCATATCCGTAGCCTGCACTACGATTTCTGACATATCTATTCGCAGCTATTGAATCTACTCCTGCGTGAGGCATTGCAGTCATGGAAGCGGCTATCGTATAGCCATTAACTTGAACTACAACAGCCCTTCTCTCCCAGGTAAAGCCTCCCCAGATATTCTTAATGATTTTAGTATCTTCCTTCGTAAGGGGCTCCACATCTGCGTGGTTAGATCCATATGTCCTCTTTACCTCAAAGGATTTCCCGGTATCTACATCAGTTACGATAGCTACCTTTCCCTTACCCCATATGTATTTGACTTCCTTAAACCAATCCAGATCTCCTGACATATTCTCAGAGGTGTCAATTGAGGCTATTTTAATTGTTGAGCTTGATTCATTTTCAACTTTTGCAGCTTTAACGGCCTCTCCCTTTGTACTTTTATTATCACTGGTTTCCTTAACAGCACTATTTAACAATGCCAAGGTTTTCTTTCCAACAATACCATCTGCTACAGCTCCGTTCTCCTTTTGGAAACGCTTTACTGCCGACTTTGTTATATCTCCATAGTAACCGGTTAGCTTTCCATGCTTATAATATCCTAATTCCTTTAAAGAAGACTGAACTGTTTTTACCCCCTTGCCACTGGATCCAACCTTCAAAATCGTTGCTGCGGAAGCGCTGATTGGTGCTGTTGCCATAAATACTGCCATACAAACTGCTGTAATTCTCATAACTAATTTTTTTTTCATTTTCTGTACTCCTAGCTTGATGTAATTCCAGATTTTTTATCATTTGTATGGTGTATTCTGGCACCAATTATATTACATTTTCGTTAACAAGTCAATGCTATATTTAATAATTCCGTAATATTTAATTTAATATTATGTAATATATTCCAGTCGTTACAAGAATTGGTATAAAAGTTAAGGCTATCCAAAACTTTAGTAAATACAAGCATTTTAGCTAGTACTACTTATTTTGAATAGCCTTACCTTATCAATATTTTCATTTTTATCTACTTATTTAATAATTCTACTACTGTCTAACGTTTTTGCATATTAGTTCATTATGACTTTATATCATTAATTCGTTTACCTTTTTAATTAATCGCTCCAATTGATCTATTTCTTCTTTTGAAAATTTGTCACGGATATTATTCATTAATTCTGCATTAAAGGAAGCATTTACTCCATAATTCTTAGAGAATTTGTCTGTAACCTCAAGGAAGTATTCTCTGCGATCATCTAAAGATAATACTTTTCGAATATAACCCTTACTAATAAGATTGCTGACTCGATAAGTTGCATTAGGCTGTGAGATGTTCACAAAATTCGCAAATTGATGTACAGTCGGTCTGTTTAACAGAAAGATTGCTTCTACACAATAGGATTCAGTAGGACTTAGACTATCTTTTTCATCATTAACACTGGAAAACAGATTCTTACAATAATTATTGCGGAATTTGTAGTATAACTTTTCAAATTCTTTTTCTAACATAAACTTTTTCTCCTATCACTTTCCCTTAGATATTTAAACAAGATAAGTCAGCAAGCTGATTTCTTTGTCATAAATACAGTTTCTTATTATGGTAGTCTTGACGCAGAATTTTATCTTATGGATTCCCACGGTTCATTTTATCAAAGTTTTGTGATATATTCTATAAAGATTCTGTTTTCGTTACATTTTCGTATCAATAATTACCATATTTTAACTTTAAATTGTAAAAAAAGAGAAATTTGACATAAACTAATTCATATGATAGAATTATTGGTACTATAACAGATTTTTGAAAGGACGGTTTTGATGTCGGTATTAACTGTGAAAGAGGCTTGTGCTAATTAGTACAACATAATATGAAGTAGGGTACTTGCTACCTTTTTTTGGTGTACCCAACTTTCTACCTTTACAGTAAATACTCAAAATTGTCTTGTTATAGGGTGTTCTCTATACTTTGAATTCCAAGGCATAATAGGTACCTTTCCTGTTATGTTTTTTTGTGTTCTTTTACAAACTCGGATTTAAGACAAAGACAATAAGCCCACAGGAGTATTCTACCCAATCGTATTGGTAGAGTTTCTGTGGGCTTATTTTATATTTATCAATAATCAAAATTTTGGAGGTTTCATCATGCAAGAAAAATCAATGCTCGCTTTAGAGTTTCATAAAATACTATCCCAACTAAGTGATAACGCAATCTCTGAACAAAGCCGCGGGAAGCTTAAGGCACTAAAACCCTATTTAAGTGAACGAGAGGTAATTGCAAAATTAAAAGAGACTACAGAAGCCCGTCGTATCTTAGATTCTATTGGATCCGCGCCGCTTTCGCTAATGAAGGATATTCCGATGCTATTAGAGCTTTCTGAAAAGGGAGCCATGCTCATTCCGGAACAGCTTACCGAGATAAATTTATTTATTAACTCCTGCAAACGAATGAAGAGCTTTCTAAAAAGAGCAGAATCCCTTCAGGTCGATATCGCCAGCTATGGTGGCTCTATCTATGAATTATCGGATCTTTCCAAGGAGATTGAGAATTCCATTAGAAATCACACTGTGGACGACAATGCATCAAAGGAATTACGGGATATCCGTAAGAAAATGGATCAAATCCGATCCGATATAAAATCAAAATTGGAGAGTCAATTACGAAGTAAGAAGGAATGGTTCACTGACAGCTATGTAGCAACGAGAAATGGACGTTATGTACTTCCTGTCAAGCGAGAATGTAAGAATTTGATCAGTGGTACAGTTCTTGATATTTCTTCGACCGGTTCCACCTATTTCATTGAACCAACTGCGATATCAAAGCTAAAGGACGAACTTTCCTATCTAGAAATTGAAGAGAGTAATGAGGAACGAAAAATCTTATATACTCTTTCCGCCCTTGTGAGTGAACATGGTATGTCGATTCGGTTGAATATAGAGGCTATGGAAACCTTAGATATCATATTTGCTAAAGCAAAACTCAGCATGGAAATGAAAGCTATAGCTCCAAGGATTAACCCAGAACGCAAGATTAGCATAGTTAACGGAAGACATCCTTTGATCAAGCCAACGGAATGTGTCCCGCTTAACTTTTCCATCGGAGAGGGTACTCAGGGAATCATCATTACTGGCCCGAATACCGGTGGTAAAACTGTAACCTTAAAGACTATCGGCTTATTTGAGCTTATGGCACAGAGCGGGCTGCACGTTCCCTGTGAGGAGGCTGATTTATGCTTGAACAATGTGGTTCTATGCGATATTGGTGACGGTCAAAGCATTACGGAGAATTTATCCACCTTCTCCTCCCATATTACAAATATTATCAACATTTTGAACCAATCTGATGAGGATAGTTTAATCCTTCTTGATGAGCTGGGCTCTGGTACTGATCCGGCTGAAGGCATGGGTATCGCAATTTCTATCCTGGCAGAATTAAAATCCAAAGGCTGTCTGTTCGTAGCTACCACCCATTATCCTGAGGTAAAGGATTATGCGGATCAGACCGAAGGACTTCAAAATGCAAAAATGGCCTTTGACCGAGAAACTTTAAAACCCTTATATCAACTAGAAATTGGAGCAGCTGGAGAGAGTTGTGCTCTTTATATCGCAAAGCGCCTGGGACTGCCTAAGCATATGCTGGAAAGAGCATACTCCGAGGCTTACCTAAGAGAAGGAATATCACAACTCCCTCCTTCGGATAAGGATTATTTACCTGGAGGTACAAGGTATCTTCCAGACGATTCAAGTAACCAGTCCTCTATTGATCAGCTCTCAGGTGATTTTTCTTTATCAAGTAATAATGCGAGAAAAATCCTGCCGGCAAAAATTGAAAAAGTTTCTCCCAAAAAGACCATTAGCACTCGGAGTCAACGGTTTCAAATAGGTGACAGTGTGGTGGTATACCCACAAAAGAAGATCGGCATCGTATTCCAAGCAGCAGATGAAAAAGGCTTGGTTGGGGTTCAGATTCAGAAGAAAAAAGAGTTTATTAACCACAAGCGCTTGCAACTCAAGGTTGCAGCAGCTGAAATGTATCCTGAGAATTATGATTTCTCAATCGTATTCGACAGCGTTGAGAACCGTAAAGCAAAAAATAAGATGAATAAGGGTTATCAGGAAGATATTCAGATTTTATACGAAAAACTTCCCTCCAAACATCAATAAATGATTAGATCCTGACACCGGATAGCTGATTTATGAACACTCTTGTCATGAAAAAGGATTAAGACTTTCTATAATGCTTCTGGCTTATAGAAGTCTTAATCCTTTATTAATAATAAGAAAATCGGCTTTCTGAAATATTTTGTTTTCAGAAAGCCGTAATTTAAAATCAAAAACAACCATACCTAAGCACGCTCCGAATTGTATGTCCATCCCAGATCATTATGATATATCATATTCTTTGTCATTCCACCGTCAATTGTAATATTCTCTCCTGTAATGAAGCCGCTGTCCTCACTGCATAAGAACATTGCCATTTTAGCAATGTCAACAGGCCTGCCAATTCGTTTCACCGGATGCTGCTCTTGATCTTCCTTTGACCAGGTCTCCTCCAAGGTATCGATCCACCCTGGAGCAATGGAATTAACACGAACCTTCCCAGAAAGGCTAACTGACAGAGCATGGGTTAGTGCTGTAATTCCACCCTTTGCAGCAGTATAGCTCTCTGTATCCTCCTGGGACATGAAAGCTCTTGTAGAAGAGATATTTACAATTCCAGCCTTCTTATTAAAATATGGGAGGAACAGCTTAGCCAATTGATAAGGGGCAGTCACGCCTATCCTCAATACATAATTAAAATCCTCATAGCTGCAATCCGAGAGAATTCCTTTTTTAGATAAACAGGCATTATTAATCAAATAATCAATACCAGAGAATTTTTCAACCACTGAATTTGTAAAATCGGTTAATACCTATTCCGATGCAATATCACCGCTAAAATACAGGTCACATTCATAATCTACGGGATTCTCTTCCAAATCTATGACTGCTACCTTGGCACCTGCTTTTTTAAATTCCTGTACCAGGCATTTTCCGATTCCCTTAGCTGCGCCTGTCACAACGACTATTTTATTTGAGAAATCCATGTTCCCACCTCCGTGGCTTAAATAATATGTTTCTAAAGTTCAACCCTATTACGCCCATTATGCTTTGCCTTATAGAGCATAGCATCCGCCACCTCAAGTAATTTATCCATACCAATCCCCATTTCAGGAGACTTCGTACTGATTCCAAAGCTTGCCGTGATAAAAAACTTATTATCCCCACAGATGATCTCGGTCTGCTCTACCTTCTCTCGTATTACCTCAGCAAGTTCTTTCGCGTTTTCAGCATTTGCACCTGGCAGGCATATTAAAAATTCCTCACCACCGAATCTTGCAACCCAATCATTGCATCTTTTTAAGGCAGAAGAAACAATCTTGGCAAATTGGCTTAAGGTTCTATCTCCTTCCAAATGCCCATAAGTATCGTTCACCTTCTTAAAAAAATCAATGTCTGCCATAATAATGGAGATACAATTTCCGGCAATCGCAGCATTTGCCAGCTCGATTGGCAGCTTTTCGTTTATGTAGCGACGGTTATAGATTCCTGTGAGAGGATCTTTCAAGGCTCGGTTATTCATTCGATTCAGCAGCTCACGGATTTCAGCATATTGATTATTCTCATTACTGTCATAAATCAAGCTGTCAGATATATTCTTTAGAATTTCAACTACAACCCGTCGATCCTGCAACTCTACAGGAATGGCTGTAACTAGATATATTTGATCCCCGCTATATTCTAATTTCGCATAGGTTTTATTATCCTGAAAAGCTCTAATGGATACGCAGTCCTCGCAGACTTTGCTTTTTCCCCAAAAGGCATAGCAGGCTACATCTGTATTTCCTAATTCCTTTTCATGATAGTTAAGTACTCTTTGATTTTCAGGATCCACTAATCTGATATTATCAAATGCTTTTTCCATAATTTTATAATCTGCTATTACTTGACTTAAATCATCCATTCTAGAATACCATCTCTTTCGTTAGACTAATTAACTTATCTTAACTTGATTTATTGAATTCCCGTTACAGCACATTCCTATTCTTATATTTATATATAAATCCTTTTGAAGTGTTTCTAAAAATGTATCATATCATACTTTTTTCCTACATGTATTTCATTATATCTCAAAAATTACCATTTATCTATATGAATTTTTGCAAATCTTATATATTATTTAAAAATTTACACCATTTGTCAGATTATTTAAATTTATTTGAAACACAATAATTCGTAAGAATATATCACTTTTGGGATATTATCCTGTTTTTCGAAGATAATAAGGTTGGAGGTGTTAATATGATAACAAACATACAATTAACCACTAAGGAAAGATATCTCTTAGAAGATGCAAAGACACATGAGGAAGAGTGTATTCTCAAATATGGCAACTATGCAAAATTAGCGAGCGACGAGCAGCTAAAATCAGTATTTAGAAGCAACGGCCAAAAGGAAAAAGAACATTTGCAAACCATTAACGAACTGCTTAGCGGCAAGGTGCCATCCATGAGCGGTGGTCAGAGCGGAAGCCAAGGCGGAAGTCAGAGCCAGTCAGCAGGTCAGCAGTCCGGTACGTCTGCTACCTCACAGCAGCAATCTCAGTCTAGTCAAGCAAACACTAGCTCTAATTCCTTCCAGGCATCCGACAAAGATATGTGTATTGATATGCTAAATACCGAGAAATATGTATATGCTTCGGTAAGAGACGTACTGAATCATATTCAGACTGAAGAACAAAAGCATGGTGAAGCTATCTTTGCTTATATGCAGAGCAAAGGAATGTACACACCTAAATAAGTAACTAAAAAGAGGGTTTACTAGTCCGGTTCATCACGGACTATGTTAACCCTCTTTTTGTCTTTAAATAGGACCAGTAACTATCTTCTAAATAATAGGTACCCGGATCTTCCTTGAAGCAAATCCATGCAATCAACTTAATCCTAATAACTTCTTATAACACGTTTCATATTCTGAAACACTGCATCTCCAGGAAAAATCCATCTTCATTCCATTCTCAATATATTTATTCCATTCTTTTGAATGATATGCCGTAATCACTTTCTCCATTTCTTTCGCCAGCGCTTCGCCGGACCATTGCTCCATATAGAAACCTGTTGCTAAGCCTTTATCCTGCTTATCCGTAATGACCGTATCCTTTAATCCTCCCACTGGATTTACAAGCGGTACTGCTCCATAACGCATGGCATACATTTGACCAAGTCCGCAGGGTTCAAATAAAGAAGGCATTAGATAAATATCTGCCGCCGCATATATTTGCTTCGCAAGTGCCTCGCTATAATGAAAATCCACAACGATATTTCCACCATAAGTCTTAGATACGCTGGACAGCATTCCATGATAATACGGATGTCCGGAGCCTAGAATAATTAATTGATAGGTACTTAACTTGGAATAGCTGATCGCCTTTAATAAGAGATCAATGCCCTTGGTATAATCCAGCCTTGTTATCATTGCTAACAACGGAATATCCTTATCCGGTAACCCATATCTATTTCTTAAAAGAGTACGATTCTTCTTCTTTCCCTCTAAATGATTCACATCATATGGATACTCCATCAGGGAATCGTCAACAGGAGAATAGTGTTTCATATCCATTCCATTTAAAATCCCTACAAAGGAAGCCTTTCGCTCCTCCAACAGCCCTGACATTCCATGGCCATACTCCTCCTGCAGGATCTCTCCTGCATATCCCGGGCTTACTGTCGTGACCAAATCAGCGTATAGGATTCCCGCCTTCATGAAATTCAGCCAATGGGGATATCCCAGTTTTACCTTCTCATCTTCTGACAAATACTCCGTCAAATAGGAGGCCGGTATAAATCCATGGTATGATATATTATGAATGGTATAAACCGATTTTATCTGAGGATAATCTTTTTTCAACAGCAGCGGAAGAACTCCGGTATGCCAGTCGTTGGTATGCACAATATCCGGATGAAAGGATATTGTGCTTAACAGCTGCAAAACAGCCTGACAGAAAAAGAAAAAGCGAAAGCCATCATCCTCGTAGGCATAGATATTTTCCCTGCAATAATACCGGTCATTACCAATGAAATAGGTCGGGATATCGGTCTGATCCATATCCTGCTTCACAACACAGGTTTCAAAGCCTTTCTCCATTGGAACCGAGAAATCAGTAACATACTGTAATTTACATTTTATATTTTTATAGAGAGGCATAACTCTTACAACTTCAAACTCTCCTGTTTCCAGAAGTGCTTTCGGGAAGCTTCTTGCCACTTCACCAAGCCCCCCTACGTTGGCATAGGGCGCAATCTCGGCCGATGCATATAAGATTTTAATTTTGCGCTTCATGCTGCCCCCCTTTTATCTTACTACACATACTATTGTTCCGGAATCAGAGTATGATACAACTCCATATATTTACCCGCTGAATTTTGCCAGCTAAAATCACTGGACATAGCAGCCTTTCTTAACTTATTTCGTAAGGTCTTCTTGCGGCATAACGCCACCGCCTGACGAATGGTATAGAGCATATCATGTGCATTATAATTTGTAAAGCTAAAGCCGTTGCCTTCCCCCGTGAATTCATTATAGGGTATTACGGTATCCTTAAGTCCACCGGTTTCTCTTACAATTGGAAGTGTTCCATAGCGCAGACTGATTAATTGGCCTAGGCCACAGGGTTCAAATAAGGAGGGCATTAGGAACAAATCGGAAGCAGCATATATTTTATGCGCCAAGGTATTATCAAATCGAAGATTCGCAGACACCCTTCCCGGATAACGCTGCATTGCTTCCCAAAACATATGCTCATACTTGCCATCACCTGTTCCAAGAATGACCAATTGTACCTCTTCTAATAAGATTTCATCTAACACACAGGCGATTAAGTCCAGACCCTTTTGATCTACGAGTCTTGAGATCAGTCCTAGGACAGGAATCTTTTCATCCACTGTTAGTCCCAGCTCCGCTTGTAAGGCAACTTTATTAGCATCCTTACCACTTAGCTTGGATTTTGTAAAAGTCTGATAAATCAGGGAATCTTTCGAGGGATTAAACTCGTCATAATCAATTCCGTTGACGATTCCCCATAAGTCCTCGCTCCGGGCATTTAATAATCCATCCAGCTGTTCTCCGTAGAATGGATATTTGATTTCATCCGCATAGGTATTACTTACTGTGGAAAGGAGGTGAGAATAGGTTAGTCCCCCCTTCATAAAGCTTGCATTATGAAAGAATTCCAATTTATCATCTACAAAATAATCATCGCTTAGAGAGAACCATTCCTTCATCTGATCAATTCCATAAATGCCTTGATATTTTAGATTATGAATCGTAAATACTGTTTTCATATGGTGATAGAACTCTTGCTGACGATAATGTGCTTCTAATAATACAGGAACCATTCCCGCCTGCCAATCATGACAATGCAAAACATCAGGAATATAATCCAGTTGGGGAATTGCATCCAGTACAGCCCTGCAAAAGAATGCAAATCTCTCACCATCATCACCAAAACCATATAAGTTTTCTCGTTTAAAGTAGTATTCGTTATCTATGAAATAATAGGTTACTCCGTTGTAACTTGCTTCTTCGATTCCACAATAAAGTTTTCTCCAGCCTACATACACGTAAATAAAACTTTTATATTCAATACTCTCACGAAGCTTGGACGAAATCGTTCCATACTTAGGCATAATCACTCTAACATCTGCTCCCTGTTTGATCAGTGCATTTGGCAGGGAACCTAATACATCCGCTAAGCCCCCGGTTTTTGCAAAGGGTGCTGCTTCTGAAGCAACCATTAATATCTTCAATATGAAATCTCCTTTCTACTACAGCACTGAGTGTTTACGAATCACTACCGGATAGCTCTCCTGTCCCATTAAGCGCTTTCCTTTTCGAACAATTACATTCTTATCAAGAATTACATTATCCAGAATAACTCTTTCCTGAATCTCTGAATCCTGCATGATGATACTGTCTTTTATGTAAGCGTTTTTCCCTACCTTCACACCTCGAAATAGTACGCAGTTTTCCACAACTCCATCTATGATACAGCCGTCTGCCACTAAGGAATTTGCAGCAGAAGCATTTTCTCCGTACCTGGCGGGAACCTCATCCTTTACCTTTGTATAAATTGGCCCCGATTTTTCAAAGAGATCATAAAAGTTTTCCGGTTCCAGCATCTCTAAATTCGTTTTGAAATAGGAATGAATGCTATCAATTTTTGCAAGATATCCGTCATGCTCAAAACCCAGAATCCTTAATTTATCCAGATTGCGTATTAAAATGTCTTTGCTGAAATCGTATTGGCCTCTAGCCGCACACTCCTCTACAAGATATTCAAATAATTTTTTATCGATGATATACATCTCCATTGATACCTTATCTGACATCGGAACGGAAGGCTTCACTTCAATATCCCAGATTCGATGATTCTCATCCGTTCGAATCAGTGTATGACTGGATAACTCCTCCTTGGTGGCATCCTTATCTTCTTTATATACAACTGTGATGTCCGCCAGATTCTCCTTATGGAACTCCATCGCCTTTCGAAAGGTCAAGCCGCAAACCATGGAGCTTCCGGAGATTACTACATAGGTTTGAGAACTTCTGCGAATGTATGACATATTGCTGTGGAAAGCATCTACCTCACCACGATACCACCCTGTATTGTCGTGGCTAACATAGGGTGGAAGGATGAATAACCCTCCACTTTTACGATCAAGATCCCATTGCTTGCCGGAATCCAGATGATCCATCAAGGAATGGTAGTTATTTTGTGTAATAATTCCTACGTTTGTGATACCCGAATTAATCATATTCGAAAGTGTAAAATCAATCACTCGGTATCTGCCGGCAAAGGGCAGTGCCGCGATGGAGCGGCGGAGGGTAAGCTCCTGAAGACTTATATTACTGTCACCTGTATAGATAATCCCCATTGTATCTCTCATATAACATATACCTCCTTATTTAGATAACCGCCTGAAAGCTAAGAAAATTCTCAGAGTCTACCATGATTCCCTTATCCAGTTTATAGCCGGAAGGTAATGTTAAATTCTCCCCAATCACAGTAATGTCATTTCCGTCCATACTCGGTTTTTCCTGAGTGCTTGTTGAATATCCAATATAACAATTGTCACCAATTACTGTATTCTCAGCAATAATTGCATTCTCAATAATTGTATTCTCTCCTATCTTAACATTTGGCATTAAGATTGAATTACGAACTCTGCTGCCCTTACCAACAGTAACCCCTGCAAATAGAACTGAGTGATTCACATCCCCATAGATCATTCCACCTTCAGTGATAATACAGCTTTTTACGTTGGCTCCTCTTGCAATAAAATGAGGTGGCTCTACGGGATTTCTGGAATATATTCTCCATGCGGGATCATATAAATCAAGTTCCGAAGACTCTTCCAGCAAATCCATGTTCGCTTCCCATAAGCTCTGAATTGTACCAACATCTCTCCAGTATCCCTTGAATGGGAATGCATACATCTGCTCTCCATCCTGCAGCATCTTAGGGATAATATCTTTTCCAAAATCATTACTGGAGCTGGGGGTTCTCTGATCCTCCATTAGATACTGGCGCAGCTTTTTCCAGTTAAAGATATAAATACCCATAGACGCCTTATTACTGATTGGGTTTTTCGGCTTCTCAACAAATTCATAAACTTTATTCTCTTCGTCCGTATTCATGATACCAAATCGGCTGGCATCCTCCCACGGCACCTCAAGAATCGCTATGGTCACATCAGCCTTCTTCTCTTCATGAAACGCCAGCATCGCACTGTAATCCATCTTATATATCTGATCACCGGAAAGAATAAGGACATATTCCGGATTATAGGCCTCAATAAATTCGATATTTTGGCAGATAGCATTTGCAGTACCTGAATACCATTCCCCTGCTGTTTGCTTCATATAAGGCGGTAGAATTGTTACACCGCCATTGAGTCTGTCAAGATCCCATGGCTGACCTATTCCAATATAAGAATTCAGCTTCAGCGGTTTATACTGGGTTAAGACACCGATTGTATCTATCCCAGAATTGGTACAATTACTTAGAGGAAAGTCAATGATACGATATTTTCCTCCAAAGGGTACTGCCGGTTTTGCCGTGTTTTTTGTCAATACCCCTAATCTGCTGCCCTGCCCTCCGGCAAGCAGCATGGCTACGCATTTTTTTGCTACCATATGTTATACCTCCTTAAATTAATCTCTGCTTTACTACTCCTCTACTGGGTTCTTTTTCTTACGAGCCGGTCTGACTGCTCTATAGAAAACAACGGAGAGCGGTGGTACCGATATCTCTATGGATTGCTCATAGTTATGACAAGGCACCGCTTCCGGTAATATTATATCCGTACAAAGCATACCGGTTCCTCCAAATTGGATATCATCGGAATTAAATACTTCTTGAAAGCCCTTTTCTTTCGGAATTCCAAGCCGGTAATTGGTTCTTGGTATGGGTGTAAAATTAATTACTATAATGGTGTAGTCCTTTGCTTTTTTCCCTTTTCTCATGAAAGCCAGCATACTTTCATTGTAATCATCCGGACTGATCCAGCTGTATCCGTCCCAGCCGTTATCATCCTCCCACAAGCTTGGTGTATTCTGATAAAAATTATTTAAAGCTTTAACATACTCCTTCATCTTGCGGTGTAATTCATAATCTAGTAAAAACCAATCTAATTGGTCGTCATATTTCCATTCAATGAATTGTCCAAACTCTCCTCCCATAAAGGTGAGTTTATTTCCCGGATGGGATAACATATAGCCAAATAAAGTACGTAACCCGGCAAATTTCTGTGGATAGTCTCCCGGCATCTTATCAAGAAGGGAATGCTTTCCATGCACGACCTCATCATGGGATAAGGGGAGTACAAATTTTTCAGAAAAAGCATATGTAAGGGAAAAGGTTAGTAAATTATGATGCCATTTTCGATGAACCGGATCACAGGAACAGTATTTTAAGGTATCATTCATCCAGCCCATGTTCCATTTATGAGTAAAGCCAAGACCACCATAGCGGGTTTCTGTGGTCAGCATTGGCCAGGTGCTGGAGTCCTCTGCGATCATTAAGGTATTTGGAAACACCTCGCTGACTGTTTGGTTCAATCGTTTGATAAACTCTGCGGCCTCCAGATTTTCTCTGCCTCCATATTTATTGGGTAGCCAATCCTTTCTCTCATAATCCAAATATAACATGCTGGCAACCGCATCTACTCTAAATCCGTCTATATGATAATACTCCAGCCAGAATATTGCATTTGATATTAAGAAGCTTTGAATCTCCGGTCTTCCATAGTCAAAGATATAGGTTCCCCAACCCAGATGTTCTCCTCTTCTAGGATCCGGGTGTTCATACAACGGACTTCCGTCAAATCTTGCCAAACCATGGGCGTCCTTTGGAAAATGCCCCGGTACCCAATCAAGGATCACGCCGATTCCCCTTTTGTGGCATTGATTCACCAAGTACATAAAATCTTTTGGTGTTCCATAACGGCTTGTGACAGCATAGTAGCCGGTAATCTGATACCCCCAGGAGCCATCAAAGGGATGCTCCATAATTGGCATTAATTCTATATGGGTGTAACCCAGCTCTATTACATAATCGATAAGCTCATCTGCAATTTCACGATAACTTAAATAAGATCCATCGGAATGACGCTTCCAAGAACCGAGATGAACTTCATAGATAACCATTGGCTTGCTTTTTAATTTTCCGTCCCTTTTTTTCTGTTGCCAAGCCTTGTCCTTCCAAGGGAATTCTTCTATATTATATACAATGGATGCAGTCTTTGGCTTTTGCTCCGCATAATAAGCAAAGGGATCTGATTTGTACAAGATTTCGCCTGATGCTGTTCCAATGGCATATTTATACAGCTGATTTTCTATTATATTAGGAATTGTCACCTGCCAAACTCCTGAGGGGTTTATCTTGCTCAGGGGGTGCTTCTCAGGATTCCATTCATTAAAATCTCCTACCACACTGACCCATTTCGCGTTCGGCGCCCACAAAGAGAATTTTACTGCGTCCACTTCATTCTCTCTAACAATATGAGCTCCCAGCAAATGATAACTTTTATAGTTTGTTCCCTGATGAAAGAGATAAACCTGCTCTTGTGTAATTGTTTCTTCCTCAGTTACTTCTTTCGAATTTACTCCTTCGGCAATTACTTCTTCCGTAATTATCCCTACCTCAATTACTCCTTCTGTGCTTTTCACCGTCATTTAGTACCAACCTCCCTTTTTCATCCGTCCGTTTTAACCGATAGTTACTTATTTACTATGTGAGTTATATCTTTACAACATTGAAATTATATGAGAGTTTATAAAATATATGATTCAAAAATCAACTTTTTTAACGATACTGTTTCTACAATTATATCACATTATTTTCATAACAGACAGCTCTTTTACCAAAATTTATTATTTTCTTAACAATTAAGAAGTTAAATATTTGTGCAAATTTCATATAATTTTTTCCATATAATGTAATATATAAAAAATATTGCACTATGGTTTTTAGCTCTGTTTACATAAAACACTTTGTTATGTAACTATTCCTCAGATCATGACTTTACTAAAATCAATAGATATAAGCGCAATTCCGGTGCAACCCTACATTATATAGTGGTAACAGAAAAAATGTTCATAATTACTAATACAATCATATAATAATCTTCTGAAACTATTCATAGGATTCATTAAATCTATAAAATATTTTAGTTATGATATTAAATATTTAACATTTACAGTAAGAAATTCGTAAGGTTTGAAGGGCTAATAACGTCCTGGTGTGCTTTACTTTTTAACATTCTATCTTTATAATTAAAATTGTTTAAATAAATTAATATCAGACTAACTTGGAGGTTACAACAATGAAAAAACGAAATTTTACCCTTATCTCAATCATCCTTTTAATCCTAATAATCGTCCTTGCAGTGGTTATATTCGTAACTGTGGATAAAAAAAAGGATATTAACACCTCCACAGATCCAAACAGTACAACTACGATATCCCCGTCTCAAAGTCCACAGGCCACCGTCTCACCTACGCCAAATGATAACTCTGAGGCAGTGTTACAACTTTATCCGGCTCCTAAACTTATTAATAATGAAACAAAATACGGATACATAGATGCCACCGGTAAATTCACCTTAGAACCTGCCTTCGATACCGCTTCCGATTTTAACGATGGCGCTGCAATTGTTACTATGGATTCAAAATACTATATTATTGATGAAGATGGTAATGTCTTATACATTAACGAAGGTCCTATCAATGATTACCGAAATGGATATGCCGTCTTTGCTAAGGTTAATGCAGACGGAAGCTACACCTATGGTTACCTTGATACGAAAGGAAAAGTAGTGATTGAGCCTGTGTTTACCCAGGCATCTAATTTCACCAAGGATGGTAAGGCTTATGTATCCAAAGGAAATGGTTTATATGAGCAGATTGATAAGGCTGGAACTTTAGTAGAAAGCTATGATCTGGGTTCAAAGTATAATTATGCGATTAGTATTGAAGACGGATATCTCGTTTATCCTGACTCAGATTCAAACACTGTAGGCGTCATTACCATGAAGGGAGAAGATATTTTCCTTCCTAAATATAGTGATATTGTGTATCTTGGCAATGATTTATTTGGCATGAAAAAGCCTGGGCTGGAATCCTATGAAGAAAGCATGGTTGCGGAACAAGCAATATTTAATGTAACGGGTGAGCAGTTATCCGATTATGTTTATTATGATCTGGGAAATTATTATAACGGTTATTCAAGCGCAACCAATGATGAATCCACCTTCTTTGTGGGAACAGATGGTAAGATTGTAGCTAACCTTCCTAAATTCGAGGGCAGGGGTAC
>JAQZBD010000127.1 GCA_029239235.1 Herbinix sp. | reverse complement strand
TATGAAGAGTATTATGGGTGAGTTAAAGGGTAAAGCTGATGGCAAATTGATCAATGAAGTTGTTGCAAAGCTTTGTCAGTAACCGATTTCAATAATGTTTTGCCCACTAAAACGAGATAATCGAACTTGCAGATATTATGAAATACCGTAATTACTTGAATAACATAATAGGAACATAAAAGGAAGCGGCTATCGAGGCTCTGAAAGGGACCGGATAGCTGCTTCCTTATGTTTAGATATTCATTGAGTTCATTCTTATTTTGTTTAACTTATAATTAATTCTACATCTGTTTTAATATCCTCAGCTGAAGACGAATAAATCTGATTTATATTTCCTGTTTCATTTATCCTGTTTCATTTATTCTGTTTATTTATCCTAATTAATTTATCCTAATTCATATATCCTTGATACATATGTTCTGATACATATGTTCTGGATCTCTATTGCTGATTCAAAACCCTTTTTAGGAATTCCTTCGTTCTCTCCTGTGTCGGATTATTGAAGATCTGATCCGGTGTACCTTCTTCCGCAATAACACCCTTGTCCATGAATACAACACGATTGGATACTTCCTTTGCAAATCCCATCTCATGTGTCACTACAAGCATGGTAAGACCGGTCTTAGCAAGCTCCTTCATAACACTCAGAACTTCACCTACCATCTCTGGATCTAACGCGGAAGTAGGTTCATCGAACAAAAGCACATCTGGTTCCATAGACAGTGCCCGTGCAATAGCAACACGCTGCTTCTGCCCACCAGATAGCTGCTTTGGCTTTGCATTGATGTATTGATCCATACCAACAACCTTAAGGTATTTTAGCGCAACTTTTTCTGCTTCTTCCTTGCTTCTTTTTAATACCTTGATCTGCCCAACAGTGCAATTATTTAATACATTGTGATTATTGAACAGGTTAAACTGCTGGAACACCATTCCAAGCTTGGTTCTGTAAGCATAGATATCATGCTTGTCATCCAGTATATTTTCCCCATTATATATGATCTCACCGCCACTCGGCTTCTCCAATAGGTTGATACAACGAAGCAATGTTGACTTTCCTGAGCCGGATGCACCAATGATGCAAACCACCTCGCCTTTATTTACAGAGAAATCGATATCCTTAAGAATTTCATTTACTCCGAAGGATTTTTTTAAGTGCTGTATATCAATTACTTTTTCCATGACTTACCTCCATTATGCCCTTAAGGGCAATCTCCTATCGACACTTTCTATCACAATGCCATGTTTTATTGTTTATGTCTGATTGCATCTTCCGGTCTTTCTACCTGCATCTGATTACCAGGAATAACAATAAAGTTCTCCGGTCCTTCCAGCTTTCTCTCAATAAAACGAAGAATTCTAGTTACTGTCAAAGTCATTACAAGATAAATAACACATGCTACAGCGAATGCTTCGAAATATCTGAAGTTATTGCCTGCAATGGATTTTGTTGTAAAGTATAATTCTGATACGGAAATAACGTTCAGCACTGAGGTATCCTTAATATTAATAACGAACTCATTACCAATCGCAGGAAGAATGTTACGGATAACCTGTGGTAACACCACATGAATCATTGTCTTTACATGGTTCATACCAATGGCATGAGCCGCTTCAAACTGTCCCTTGTCTATCGAAATAATACCGCCTCTTACAATCTCTGCGGTGTAAGCACCTGTGTTGATGGATACAATCAGCAATGCTGCTCCAAGGGGGTTCATGTTAATCCCCAAACCCTGAGCTGAACCATAATAAATTACCATAGCCTGAACAATCATAGGCGTACCGCGGAAAAATTCCACATAAGCGGTCAGCAATGCATTAACAACCTTCAAACCAAATCTTTTAATTCCCTTGTCCGGCATTGGAATTGTTCGTACTGAACCAATCAATAAACCAATGAAGGAACCTAAAATTGTACCAGTAATAGAAATTAGGAGGGTTACTCCTGCACCTAATAAAAATGACCTCCAATTCTCTGCTACTATTCTAACTAACCATTCCCATGTCATAAGAACACCATACCTTTCCTATATGTACACCCTAAGTGCGTTTAATCTTATCTACAATTATTTTATTATGAATCATATTTGTACTTATATCTGTATTATATATTATTTCTGTAGCTTTTCAAACATCTGGCATGATAAATGTTATCAGAAACCAACCTTACTTCCAATCAAGGATGCACATTTTCATAACATGCATCTCTACTGTCAGAACAATAACCATTTTTAATGATTTAAATTTTGATGATATGAATTTATGATAAATGAATTTTAAAATGCACCGTCAAAATAAATTCATTTGTCATAAGTTCATATGTTAAAGTATTGGCTCATTTACCATAAAATAGGCTGTCCAAAATATTTTTTGTTTTTGGACAACCTATTCCCTATAAGACTACCTTAAATACAACGATACTTATTCTGCTGCTGGCTGATTTGCGATAGCAGTATCCATGATGGATAAACGATCATCTTCGGATACACCTGCTAAAACTTCATTAATTTTAGCTGTTATATCGCTGTCCTTTTTAATACCAACTGCGATCGATGTATCATCCTCAGAGGTCTCAAAGCCTTCTGTAAATTCCACCATTGCATATTTATCATTAGCAGAAGTAGCGCTTACACCTTCAGGACGCTCGGATACATAACCATCAATAATTCCGGATTCCAGAGCAACTCTCATTGCAGGGAAATTATCCATTGCTGTTTGCTTTTGAACACCTTGAATCTGATCGATTACAGAATAGTGGAAGGTATTTAACTGTGCAGTAATCTTCGCTTCAGAAAAATCCTGGATGGAAGTAGCATTTTCATATGCACTGCCTTTTAATACCACCATTACAAGATCAGATTTATAATAGTTATCTGTAAAGTCAATGGTCTGCTTTCTTTCTTCCGTAGGTGACATACCGGCAATAATTGCATCAATTTTGCCTGAGGTTAATGCAGGCACCAAACCATCCCATTCGGTCTTAACAATAACAAGTTCCTTACCTAAGCCTTCTGCGATTTTCTTTGCAATCTCAACATCATATCCGCCAGCAAACTCTGTGGTTCCTTCGATTGCAACTGCACCGTTTGAATTATCATTCTGAGTCCAGTTAAAAGGTGCATACCCACATTCCATACCTACACGGAAAGTATTCCCATCATCCTTTGTTCCACAGCCTGTAAATAACAGCATCGTGGTGATTGTCAGCAACATTAGAATTGATATTCTTTTTTTCATAAGCTTTCCTCCATTTGATTAAGTTTTTTACAATAAAAAAACCTGAGTTTATCTCAGGTGATTATTTTAGCCCAAGACCCCAAAATCCCATTATGAGATAGCACAACCAAGCAAGCCGGGTAGCCCACTTGGACAGTTCTGCAATTATTCACTGCAGCCCCAGCAAATAATACTGAGTATATTATCTGCTTCGGCGATATTCCCTTCTCCGTAGTCTCATTGCTGCTCAAGCTCTTCTACAGACTGTTTCATACCGCACCTCTACCTCACCGTCCTTAGTGAGGTCTTATTAAATTATGCTTTTATATTACAACATCATCTTTACTCTGTCAATTGAAATCATACATATATCCTCATTCTATTTGCCTATCTTCGTCGATAACGGATGAATTCTTCAGAATTACCTGCAATCAATGTTAATATATTCTACTAATCCTAGTCTTTGCACAATAAAGAAATAAAATCCAGTAACTTAAAATGAATAAAAAGCCGGTGACTTAATGGAAAAACCCATAAATCACCGGCAAATCAAACTAATATTTCATTGTCTCACTTAGCTGAGTGCGCTATCGGAAAGCGCCCAGCCTTCAACAACACGACAGCCAATCGGCTCTGGATTGTCCTTGAATTTTACAAACTCCATTGTATGCTGGGTAATTTCTTTGCCTGTGTGCAGGTTTTTAATCTTAACTGTATAGCGAATCGCACACCAGTTATCTCTGATGATCATATTGTCAAACTCTCCAAGCTCCATCGTAAAGTGCTGGAAAAGCTGCCCCATCATATCCTTATATTCTTGTAGGGTACAACGTTTTTGGGAACCTTCAAAAGGAATATTGTAATATGCATCAGGCTCATATAAAGTATTACACCAATTAAGCCAGCCATCATATCCTCCATTCCAATTTTTAAAACCGTTCAATAATCTTTCTCGTATTGCCTCTTCCATGTTATAATCGCTCATACTGTTGTCTCCTTTATCATAATATTCAGTTCCTTTGAACTGAATATAGAATACAATAGTATTATTATCATAATGTTATTTAATTGTTTTTATCATGTTAACATTAAAACCCGCCCAATTTTTCGGGCGGGTTCAAGATTAATGGTAAAGGTTATTTTACATATCTATTAATAACTACTTAATTCCGACCAGAATATTAATATCAGACTGCAAACTTTTTCCTTCTTGCCAGATATTAATATTGATTGATTCAGCAACCACTGTGATCACTGCTTTTTCATTTTCTACAGTAAAGGTAAGTTCAGAGGTATCTAATTCTTTGCTTCCACTTTCAACTTCAAATTTTGTATAGAGCTTACTAAGAGGAAAACGCAGCGCTTCTTGTTCGCCCTCTTTTAATACAATTTGCTGCTCATCGGATGAACACACCAAACTTAAGGTATATGATTTTCCATCCAACTCAAAGTCACCAATTACTGCATCCTCATTTTTATCATAGACATTTAACCGAGTCATAAAGTCATATCCCGCAATAGGGATTGGTGAAGATTGTTTTCTCATAATTGATATGAAATTATTTCCCTTTCCCGGATCATCAACTATATACTCTGGAAAACCAAATGTTTTTTCAAAATCATTCGTTTTATAATAATTGTTCAGCCAAGTAATTTCCTTCGTGTATTCTAATCTTGAAAGAGCTTGAACAGAGCTTATAATTATCTCCATATCTTCTTTTGAAATATCCGACCTAGGAGTAATGCTTGTTCCATCGAACATTTGATTTCTCTCAAGCGCCTCGACTAAACGACCGGTTTGATTAACTCTACTCACAGAAAACGCATTCACGAAGGGCAATATGGATATTACGGATAAGATGATTAGAACCGGAGCAATAAAACCGTTACGCTGAACCGGTTTTATGCAGAACCAAATACTAGCAATAATTGCAAATACTCCAAACATTATAACATAATATCTTCCATAACTAATTCCATCCTCTTGGATCTTTAACACAGAAGATATGGTTTGAAAAAGAACTACCAGCAACAAAACCTTAGGAAAAATCAGCCTAAAGTATTTAGTAACCGCATTCATCACCGTACTCGCCAGTAGATATACAATAATAACAACAATGGAATAGGATACTAATAAAGGCTCCATTAAATTATCAGTCCAAAAGTCACCCCTGATATTCATGAGAATATAAAGCAATAATATAACTGTAAATACCGTCGTTATCGGAATTGCCACATAAGAGATCAACGCTTCCAAGAATCGAGCCGGGGTTACTTGCTTCCTTAGTAGCTCAAGACCCTCCTCTGATTCCTCAAATCCCTCCTGCGGATATGCAGGTATCATGCTTAAGAAGTATATCGGAAAAAACAGGACGAAAATTATGTTTGCTGCATGTGCATAAGCTTTATCTGAAACATTAAGGATTAACATATCCGTTGCACCGAGAATTAATAGGATACCCAGAAATAATACTCCGCTAAACAAAGTGGCCATAAAAAACGCTTTAAAAGCCGCCATAAAGCTCTGGTTGAAATTAATCCTGCTTTTTATTGTCGGCACCCATAAGAACGCGATGAATAAAATAAAAAATAAAACCGTTGTTCTAACACTGATCTTGATATCGAATTCAAGATTTTTGATCATAAAATAATAAATCAATGCCAAAATAAATGGAATGATCATAAAGATAAAGCGAGTGATTGGGTTATTAAGGAATCTTTCATATATCATTTGTAAAACAATAAAAATAGCTGCTCCTAATACAAAGCTAAGCATGAACTTATTATATGGCTCAAAATTTTGCTGGTTAATGGCCATGATATCCCATACAGCAGTTAAAAGAAGAAATAGCACTGTGACTGGAAAGCGTAACACCGTATTCACAATACCCTTTCCTTTCTCTTGTACTTTAATAAATAGTTTCATACTATATTCCTCCTCTCTAAAAATAAAATTATGCAGGTAAAATTTTACCTATTAATTAGACGATTGAAGCGGCTATACTGTTTCATAATTGTATTCTCAAATCTTTATTTTTAAAAAATCAACTTTAAAGAAACATCTATAAGAAAAGTATATCAGATTTTATCTTTTTTTACTACTTAGAAACAAAATAAAGCCAAAGGTTCAATTTTTTCTGAACTCATCAGCTTTTCATAGTTCCATTCTACTATATTTGGTGCTATCTATCCTTTATATTTCCATGTTTCTAATCCTGTTTTAAGTTAAAAGTATAGACACAGAATAATAACGAACAACAAGGCATGTAAGATTCTAAGCTGATTTATAGACACAAAAAGATGAGGCAACCGAAATCACCTCATCCCAAGATTATTAATTCATCAATTAAAACATTTCCTAGATAAATGCAAGAATTACAAAGTTAGCAATAAACAATGCTGTTGCCACCCAAATTACAGGGCTGATTTCTTTTGTCTTGCCTTTTACAATCTTAACGATGCAGTAGAAAATAAATCCGCCTGCGATACCATAGGAGATACTGTAGCAGAAGCCCATAAAGATTGCTGCAAAGAATGCTGGAATTGCATCTTCAAGATCTGTCCACTTCACATCTGCGAAGGAAGATAACATCATAACACCAACTGCAATTAATGCAGGAGCTGTAGCCTGAGCTGGAACAATTCCGATAATAGGAGCAAGGAATATACTAATTACAAAACACGCTGCAGTTACTACTGAAGTCAAACCAGTACGACCTCCTGCTTCAATACCAGCAGCACTCTCAACGTAGGTTGTTGTATTGGAAGTACCAAAGATTGCGCCGATGCTTGTTGCGATAGAATCTGCAAATAAAGCTCTATCCATCTTGGAAGCAAAGCCAGAACCTGATTCAAGAGCCTTCTCATCATTTGCATCAAAGATACCGGATCTTCTGCCGGTACCAATGAAGGTACCAATCGTATCAAAGGTATCTGACAAACTGAATGCAAAAATAGTCATAATAATCAAAGGAAGCTTAGCAGGATCATCCAAGAAGGATAACATACCTTCACTGCCGAAAGCAGCACCGATTGTAGTACCCAAAGCGGCAAAGGAATCACCCAGACCAGAAGTAGAGATACCCTCGCTAACCTTAGTTACTCCCATAGGAATACCGATAATGGTTGTAGCAACGATACTGATGAATATTGCACCCTTAACTTTTCTTACTAAAAGTGCAAAGGTAATAATAATACCAATGAGTGCAAGAATAATTGCCGGTGTTGTAAACTCAGATAATGCAGGAACAATGCTGCTGTCAGCGATAACTGTTCCGCCATCTAATACAATATTTTTACCTGGGTCAGAGGTAAAGGTAAGTAAGCCTGCATTTTTAATACCGATGTACGCGATGAACACACCGATACCACCACCAATTGCATGCTGCAAACTCTCAGGTATTGCTTTAATAATCATTTTACGAATCTTTGTAACCGTAATAAGTACATTAATAAGACCACATAAAAATACCATTGCTAACGCCTGCTGCCATGAAAAACCAAGTGCAAATACTACCGTATAGGTAAAGAAAGCATTTAAACCCATACCTGGTGCCTGAGCATAAGGTACATTTGCAAAGAGTCCCATTACCAAGGTTCCTGCTACAGATGCGAAGATCGTAGCCAAAAATACCGCACCATATGGAACTCCTGTTTGAGATAGCATCTGAGGATTAACGAAGATAATGTAAGCCATTGCAAAGAACGTCGTCAAGCCAGCCACTACTTCTGTGGAAACAGTCGTCCCATTCTCCTTCAGTTTAAAGAACTTTTCCATAATAACTCTCCTTTGAATTAATATTTTATAAAAAGAGTAATCCCATAAGATCCTCTTTATATACATCCCAGCCCTATAACCCATACAGTGTTCGATCAATAATGTGACTCAGCAGTCAAAATATTACGTTAGCAAAAGGCATAGTTAGGAGGCTATTCCATCAAATTTAAACCTACGCCTTTGTAGGTATTATCTGAGGTAAGCCTCCAGTTTTTCCATTATATTACACAAAACCTGTTATTTTTTTCAAGCCAGCGCTAATTATACACCATTCCTTCGGAAATGGCAATTACTCTTCTGCTTGTTCTTCCTTGGAATTTTCTTCCATAACTTTCTGTTGAACATCAGATGGAGCCTGCTCATAACGGGCAAATTCATAGGAGTAGTCACCGCTACCGCCAGTCATAGATCGAAGGTCAGTAGAATAGCCATATAATTCGGACATTGGAATATCCGCAACGATCTCCTGCTTGGCACCTGCCAGCGGGTTCATACCGAGCACACGTCCACGGCGTTTGTTCAGATCTCCCATGATATCTCCGGTGAATTTATCCGGTACAACAACTCTTAAGGATGCAATTGGCTCTAACAGAACCGGAGAAGCATCCATAAAGCCCTGCTTGAAGGCTTGAATGGTAGCCATCTTAAATGCCATTTCAGAAGAGTCAACAGGATGATAGGAACCGTCTACTAAAGTAGCCTTCAATCCCACTACTGGGTATCCTGCAACCGGACCTTTCAGTACAGATTCCGCGATTCCCTTTTCTACTGCCGGGAAATAGTTTCTCGGAACTGATCCACCGAAAATCTTCTCTTCAAATACATATGCAGTCTCATTATCACCGGAAGGTTCAAATTCAATATGAACATCACCATATTGACCATGTCCTCCGGATTGCTTCTTATATTTACCCTGTACACGTACCTTTTTACGAATTGTTTCGCGGAAAGGCACTCTGGGCTTCATCATCTCAATATCAACCTTATATTTTGTTAGGAGTTTATTTACCACAACATCCAGCTGCTGATCTCCGATACCATACAGCAGAGTCTGTCTATTCTCCTTGTCATTTACTACCTTCAGGGTCAAATCCTCATCCATCAGTTTTCCAAGAGCCTGAGAAACCTTGTCATCGTCACCTTTGTTCTTTGTTTTAAATCTCTGATAGGTATAAGGAGTGGCAACCTCGATTCGATCGTACTCGATTGGTGCTGCCTTCGTCGCAAGGGTATCACCGGTCGAAGTATCCGACAATTTACCAAGTGCTCCAATATCACCGGCGTGCAGCTCCTCAACTTCAATCTGCTCTTTTCCTCTTAAAACATAAAGACGGCTGATCTTTTCTTCCGTTTCCTTATTCGTGTTGTAAATCTGGGAGTCTGATTTTATTACACCGGAGCATACTTTAAACAAAGAGAATTTACCAATAAACGGATCTGCGATTGTCTTAAATACCCGGGCACTGAAGGGCTTCTTCTCATCATAGCCTGCATCGAAGGCTTCCCCTGTTTTTATATTCTTACCAATAATACTCATTCTCGCAGGATCCGGGAAATACTTCTCAATTGCCTGTAACAGCATCGAGGTACCCTGTGCATGAGCACCGGAGCCCATCATAATCGGAACTACTGTACCATCTATCACATTATTTCTAAGTGCCACGGAGATTTCTTCTTGCGTAAACTCTTCACCAGCAAAATACTTTTCCATTAATTCTTCGCTGGTCTCAGCTACTGCATCAAGCAAGATCTCACGGGACTTAGAAAGATTTTCTTGACTATAATCAGGAATCTCACATTCCTCATAATTACTTCCGGCAGTGAACTTTCTGCCTTCCATTTTAACTACATTAACAAATCCCACAAATTTTTCATTTTCTCTAATCGGTATATGAAACGGTGCGATCTTCTTACCATAAAGGTCTGTTAACTTTTCAACTACTTCACGATAACTTGCATTATCATCATCCATATCTGTTACAAAGAAAATTCTGGGCAGGTGATATTTTTCACAAAAATCCCATGCCTTAACGGTTCCTACTTCAACACCGGCTTTTGCAGATATAACAATAACTGCTGCATCTGCTACTGCAAGTGCTTCCTCTGCCTCCCCGACAAAATCAAAATATCCCGGGGTATCCAAAAAGTTTATCTTTGTGTCTTCAAATATAATCGGCACTACTGTGGTACTGATGGAGAACAGTCTCTTCTGTTCTTCTTTGTCGTAATCACTGATTGTATTTCCTTCTTCCACTTTCCCTTGACGCTTGGTAATTCCAGTTGTGTACGCCATGGCTTCGACTAAAGTAGTCTTGCCACAGCCACCGTGGCCTAACAGAACAACATTGCGAATCTTTTCCGAAGTGTAAACATTCATACGATTTCCTCCAATACTCCTAAAGTAGTAAGTAGTTGGGGGTAATTAGCCAGAACCATATTCCGCATTTCATGTTATCAGAAGTCGTGCTTTACTTCTTCTGATAAAGACACTGCCTTATGTCGTGCATCTCAATGCCAGGGAGATATATTAGCTTCCTAGCATATAAGTTATAGAACACTTCCTGTACGATAAACTAGTAAAAATGGCTGAAAGTGTGAAACGCACTGTCATGCGAAAATCCTTTGTAATCACCCATAAATACCTCTGTTTATATTTTACTAGACGAGCTTAACTTTTACAATACTTTTATGTAATTATTGACAAAAATATTCTTTTTCACTTTAAACCGTTACACTTTAAAGTATCATAGTATTGACACCTCTATCTTTAGAGTGTATAATTGCAAAGCAAGGTAAAACAAATCACTAAAACAGACTTATTTTCATGAAAAATACTAAGTTGCGACACATTTTTATTCAACAATGATATAATATCGACAGATATTATATCATTGCGCCGGAGCAAAGCGGAGTGCGCATCGTGGCACGCAGTGCCATATCATGTGGTTTTTACATGATATAATAAAAAATAGTATAACTACAATAACAAACGATAGATTTGATAAAGAAAGGACAATAGAAACATGATTATCGTAATGAAGCCTAAGGCTAAAGCAGAATCCATTGAGAAAATTAAGCATCTAATCGAGTCCAAGGGCTTGGATGCACATATTTCAGCAGGTAAGGAAGTAACCATCATTGGTGTTGTAGGAGATAAATCAAAGCTCCAGGATCAGAATTTAGAGATCTTTGAGGATGTAGATAAAATCGTATCTGTAACAGAATCCTATAAATTAGCAAATAAGAAATTTCATCCGGAGCCATCAAGAGTTCAGGTCGGCAATGTAACCATCGGAGGAGGTTCTTTAGTTATTATGTCCGGCCCATGTGCCGTGGAAAGTAAGGAGCAATTACTCACTACCGCACATGCAATTAAAAAAGCAGGCGCCCATATTCTAAGAGGCGGGGCTTATAAGCCAAGAACCTCACCCTATGCCTTCCAGGGTCTAGAGGAGGAGGGCTTGCAGTACATGAAGGAAGCTCGAGAAGAGACCGGCTTACCGGTAATCTGTGAGGTAACTAGCCTGGAAGCAATTGAAGCGGCCGTAAAATATGTTGATATGCTCCAAATTGGTGCAAGAAATATGCAGAACTTCTATTTACTAAAGGAAGCTGGCAAATCAGGACTGCCTGTACTATTAAAAAGAGGTCTTTCCGCTACCATTGATGAATGGCTGAATGCATCGGAGTACATCCTTGCGGAGGGTAATCCGAATGTAGTTCTTTGTGAACGCGGTATACGAACCTTCGAAACCGCTACCAGAAATACACTTGATATTAGTGCCGTTCCGGTTATCAAAGAAAAGAGCCATTTACCAATTATCGTTGATCCCAGCCATGCAACCGGTGTTCGTGCGTATGTGAAGCCCCTTGCGATGAGTGCCATTGCTGTTGGTGCTGACGGTCTTATGATTGAGACACACCCTAATCCATCCACTGCATTATCCGATGGACCACAATCATTGAACTTTGAACAATTTGATAAACTTATGAAGGAACTCTCTCCATTAGTAGCTCTTATGGGTAAGACCTTCTAGATAATCAATAACCACATAACAAATCATAACATTAAATTAAAAACAGGAGGCTTTCATGATTGATTTTGAGAGTGATTTTAAGAGCGATTTAAAGATAGGCTTTATTGGCTTTGGATTAATCGGAGGTTCCATAGCAAGGGCGTTGAAGAAGATCAATCCCGACTATTATTTATTTGCCTACGATTATCATAAGGATACGCCAAGTACCGATCTGCAGGCTGCTCTTTCCGATGGGGTTCTTAACTCTGTCACCACTACTCTGAGTGAAGACTTCCCGGAAGGTGATTTACTATTTTTATGTGCTCCCGTGTTATCAAATATTAATTATCTGAAGCAATTGAAGCCTTACTTAAAACCTAGCTGTATCCTTACGGATGTGGGTAGTGTAAAGAGCAATATTCATACTGCTGTGGAGGAGCTTGGTCTGACAAAGCAATTCATTGGCGGCCATCCAATGACTGGTTCGGAAAAGACAGGTTACTTGAACTCCTACGCTTTATTGCTGGAAAATGCATATTATATCTTAACTCCCACGAAAGATGTCCCTGGATACATGGTAGATTTTCTGCACGGACTGGTGAAAAAGCTAGGCTCACTTCCGATTCTATTAGAGGCACAGGAGCATGATGAGATAACTGCTGCCATCAGCCACGTACCCCATATCATTGCTGCACAGCTTGTAAACCTGGTTCGTGAATCCGATGATGATGCGGAAAAAATGCGTGAATTAGCAGCGGGAGGCTTCAAGGACATTACCCGTATCGCCTCTTCCTCTCCTGTTATGTGGCAGAATATCTGTTTAACCAATTCGGAGCAAATCAAAAGGCTTCTGGATCGTTACATATCCTCTCTGCAAATTGCCTCCGAGGCTCTTGCCAATATGGATGAGGATTATCTATACCACATGTTTGATACCGCAGGGGAATATCGCAGTGCCATTCCAGGCAAATCGATCGGTATGATGAAAAAGCTTTTTGAGATTTATTTGGATATTATGGATGAAGCCGGTGCAATAGCAACGATTGCTACCCTTTTAGCAAGTAATCAAATCAGTATCAAGAATATTGGAATTATTCATAACCGTGAATTTGAAGAAGGTGTATTGCGAATCGAATTCTATGATGATCAGGCACAGGAAAAAGCCATTACTTTATTAAAAAGATATAATTATCGTATCTATGAGAGAAAGTAAAATTAAGGATTTGTTAATAAAACTATCACAACAGCACTTGAAATAATCCAATAGATACCGTTATAATAGACCATAAAGAATAACGATGAATATTTATGAATTAATATTCATCGTTATCTTTATACATATACGAAATAATGTTAACTAATCAGTAATCGTGAAACTCACAACTGCGGCTGCTACTGCTCATACCATCAGTGCAGTTACTCATTTATCTTTATAAACTATATCATAAGGAGACTATATCCATGAATTTTCATAAAAAGGGTTCTCTGAAGGGGATTGTTACGATACCTGGCGACAAGTCCATCTCTCATCGTGCTGTTATGTTTGGTGCCTTAGCAAAAGGTACCACTGAGGTCACCAACTTTCTTCAAGGGGCTGACTGTTTATCTACAATCCGCTGCTTTAAACAGCTAGGCATTGAAATACAGAATGATGCTTCCTCTGATTCCGTGGTGATTCATGGAAAGGGTCTACACGGTTTAACAAAGCCTTCCGAGTTGCTAGATGTAGGTAACAGCGGAACCACAATGCGCTTAATCTCTGGAATATTAAGCGGGCAAACCTTTGCCGTATCCTTAAATGGGGACTCCTCCATTCAAAAAAGACCCATGGGACGTATTATAACTCCTCTGGCTATGATGGATGCCGATATCGTAAGTCTCGGAGAAAAGGGCTGTGCACCGCTTTCCATCAATTCTTCGGGAGAAAGAACTAATAAGCTAAAGGGTATTCATTATCATTCACCGGTTGCATCTGCTCAAATCAAATCCTGCGTATTGCTGGCAGGTATGTATGCAGATAGCGAAACCTCTGTGACAGAGCCTTCCCTTTCCAGAAACCATACCGAACTTATGCTAACACAGTTTGGTGCCAAGATCACTTCTCAGGGAAGCACTGCAACTATCTTACCTAATCCAAACCTGGTGGGTCAGAAAATCAATGTTCCAGGAGATATTTCCTCTGCAGCATACTTTATCGCTGCCGGATTAATCGTTCCTAATTCTGAGCTCGTGATTAAGAATGTAGGTATTAATCCAACCAGAGATGGTATTCTTCGTGTATGCCAGCAAATGGGCGCTAAGATAACCCTGGAGAATGTGATTGATAACGGTGGTGAGCCGGTAGCTGATCTTGTTGTGAAATATAGCGAATTACAAGGTGTTGAAATCGGCGGAGATATCATTCCTACCCTGATTGATGAAATACCGATCATTGCAATATTAGCATGTGCGGCCAAAGGTCAGACAGTGATTAAGGATGCAGCGGAATTGAAGGTAAAGGAATCCAACCGTATTGATGTAATGGTGAATAACCTTTCAAGAATGGGTGCTGATATTACGGCAACGGAGGATGGCATGATTATTAATGGAGGAAAAATCCTTCATGGTACTACCATAGAAAGCCTCGCGGATCATAGAATTGCCATGTCCTTTGCAATTGCCAGCTTAATTGCCGAGGATGATATGATAATACGGGAAGCAGAATGTGTTGACATCTCCTATCCTAACTTTTATTCTGATTTGGACAACCTGTGCCGATAAGTAAAAGCGTAAAGCATTATAGTAATTTGATTTTGTACCTAAGAAATTTAATAACCCAGATATGTTATAAGGACTAGACCTGAAACACTCCTTATCTAGCAAACGAAATATCATTTCCGTCGGCTAAATAAGGAGCTATTTCTATTATTACTTGATTACATTTCTGTGGCTTTTCCTGTTACTTTACTCTGAACTGCTCAATTATCGCTTCCAATTCCTTTGCATTGTCATCCAACTCTTGTGACAGCACATTAAGACTGCTGACTGCTGTTAGCTGATGGTTTGTAATATCATTGACTGATTGTGCCCCTGCCGCAGTTTGCTGAGATACTGCTGAGATATTCTCGATTGCTGCTAACGCCACAATTTTAGTACTTTCAATATCATGTACATTCCCTATAATGCGATTAACATTATCCACCAGCTTTTCAACCTGATCATTCATTATTTCAAAGGATTTTTCCGTATTGATTACTGCGGCTTCCTGGTCTGCAACCACATTCTCAACTTCCTTAGCAATGAACACCGCATCTTCTGTTTTTCTCTGGATCTCTTTAATTAATCCATCAATCTCTTTCACCGACAGCACTGATTGATCCGCTAGTTTTCTAATTTGATCTGCAACCACAGAAAAGCCCCTGCCATATTCACCGGCTCTAGCCGACTCAATGGATGCATTTAAGGAAAGAAGATTCGTTTCTTCCGCTATGGTGTTAATGGTTCGAACAATCTTACTAATGGACTTCGATTTCTCCTCCAGCACGTTAATATTACTTATAATCTGAGCTGTAATATCACTGGTACTCTTCGCTTTTTCGCTTAATTCCTTCACAGAATCCATACCATGAGTGATGCTTTCCTTGGTACCGACAGCAATATAACTAATCTCATTGGTCTTTGCGTTAACCTCTCCAATTTTATTCGAAAGCTTATCCATTTCATCCAAACAGCTTTCGGCATCCTCTGCCTGCTGGACTACACCCTGTTGTATTTCGCTGATGGAATTAGTAATGTCCCTGGTAGCTTTTGAAAATAGATCGGAAGATTGATTTACTTGTACCGAAGACGCTGTTACCGAGTTACTTTGCAGCTTCACCTTTTCAATTAAATCTCTCATCTTACTAATCATATTATTAATACCAACGGATAGGATTAAGAATTCATCTTTTCTCTTTACCTGCAGCTTTACTGTCAGGTTCCCTTCCGATACCTTTTGCAATTCCTTTATGATATAATAGATTGCCCTTTGTATCCCCGCTGATATAATAATTCCAATCCCTATAGCAATGAGACAGGCAATCATAACCGCTATAACGGTAATCTTCTTAATCTCGCTGACCTGCTGGGTTAAAGCACTTTTCGGGATCAGGGAGCAGATCATTGCTCCTGTATCCATCTTCGTATATAGATAAAGATATTCCTCACCCTGCCAGGTCACATTCTCACCGGAATTGTCTTTCTCAGCATTGAGAGAAGTCTTATAAAATTCCTCCGAGGTGAATACACTGCTATCACTCCGACTCTCATCACCTGCAATTATCAGTTCCCTTCCGTCATTCGTAATAAAGCCTACGATACTTCCTTCTACGAAATCAACTTCTCCTAATATTTCTTCAATTTTCTTAGAGCTGACATCAATAATAATACAGGACTTACTATTATAGAAGCCTTGTACTAATCGAATAGCATAGCTGCTGTCCTCGATCGACAATTGCTCATCAATCAATTTATTTGTGCCAATCCAGTAAACACTACTGAACTTTTCTTTTGTTTTACTGCCCGAGTCACTGTCGATAAATTTTTGATATAATTCCTTGTCAGTTTTATCAACTGTAGTAATTACCCCCATTGTTTCAGACAGGATATGAATATCTTCAATAAATTCATCGGAAACGGCTTTCGTTTTAATACTTTGTTGCACCTCTTTTTTGACCGCCTCTTGGGTCTCAATGTCAACTTGGTATTTACCCGCGTTATAATTACTTAAATTCTTATTCTCAGTATATTGTAATGCCGTAGCTGATATGGAATCCATTCCATTTTCAATATAATCTCCTGTTACCTTAACAGCTTGCATACTTGAGTTCTTAAAGCTGCCAATGATGGCCGAAGA
>JAQZBD010000126.1 GCA_029239235.1 Herbinix sp. | reverse complement strand
ACGCACTTTACGCCGAATGTCGTTAGAGACCCAAAATTTGCGAAGGCTTTAAGACTTGCACAGGAAAAAGGTGTCACTATTCTGGCCTATGACGCTCTTGTGGATGATGCTGGGATCTGTATTGGAAATCCCGTGCCGGTTATACTTGAATAGCTTTAGAAAGAGACCTGATAGGATCGCTTATTCAAAATACAGGAATCAATGTTTTCTTGAATAATCACGTCTTATCAGGTCTATTTGTATCATATCTTCATTCTACCCATCTATTTAAAACACTCTGCCGGATAACTCAATAAAATATGTCACCATATCGATGTATTTCTCCGGTATAACAAGCGGAACCTGCTGAACAATCAATTTTGAGGTTATATTTTTATCATCCGACATTCTCTTCAAGCTTTGACTGATGATATCTGTCGCTTCGGCCTTATTTTCCTCAGAAATGAATTTCAATAATGCACGGTAAGTATTAATTCCAGAATGCGTCCATTTATAATCACGCAATATCAGGGGCTCTTGATTTTGCTGTGATATTCTATGTAATATTTCTATATCCTCTTTGATAACTTCTCTATCACCGGGAAGCCCTATACGATCAAACTGCTCAGCCGGACTCTCATTCTCTTTCATAGCCAAAACCAGCAGATTTGCCATCTTTGTTTCTATCTCTACATCACGCAGCTCATGTTCCTGTCTTGGATCAGTCCTTAAGTTAAACAATTTATCTCCAAAGTTTGCTGCGTTGACCAAACTATTATTATCTATACTCTTGGCTGCACTATCTTCAGAATTCTCCATTAATAAGCTGCTGAACATGCTGTCGTTACATGCTCCTCCTTTTGGAATTTTCATTAATTTGCAGCCCTTTGTAAAATTAAAGGGTTCCTGCAATTCTAAATTACTTAATTCCTTTGGAGAAAACATATTCCTCATATGCAGGGGCAGCAGTGTATACTCGTATAAGGGTTTATTCTCTTCACTTACCGGAGCTTTCATATACACATGCTCTCCATCAAAGATGTTCACATGTGCTCCATGGATTCCAAATAGTGCGTAATCTCTTATCTTTTTATGATCAGCAATTACGGTGCGAAGAGGCTTGCCCTGCATATTCTTAGGTATCGCAATACCAAAAAACTCAAGTATAGTAGCTGGAATATCAATTAGCTGCACCAATTCATCCCTGCTTTCCCCCTGGCACCCAAGCCTTGGATCATACACAAACAATGGGGTACGTGTAATCTCATCATAGCAAGGCATTACAACCTTACTCCACCAGCCATGCTCACCTAATAGGTATCCATGATCCGTATTAACGATTAGCATCGTATCTTCCCACATATTGAGTTCATCCATTTTATCTAATAACTTCCCTAAATAGTCATCGCACATAGTCAATAATGCCGCGTATTCCATCTTGTAATGGTTCTGTGTCTGATCGTCCTCGGTCACATGGTGATAGGGTGGCCAATCCGATTCTGTTCCCTTGTATTCATGGGGATACAAATCTTTATAGGCCTGCTGCGTATAGAAGGGTTCATGGGGATCAAAGCATTCGATTTGCAGAAACCATCGATCCGCAATATTGTTTTTATCAATAAATTCTAATCCCTTTTCAAAGGTAACTGCCATTGGCATTTTTTCTTCGCTGTCAAGATAGCTTCGGTTTACCTGGTCATGCTGATGCAATTCCTTTGTAGACATGAAATACTGAGCATCCTTATTTTGAACCTTAATGGTCGATTGAATCAACTCAGGTGACGCCTTCCATTTATCACCCTCCTGTCCCCGAATAATTTCCCATGAGTTATACCTCGAATGATAGGTTGCACCTCCATCCTCCCAATAATGCATATGGTCTGATATCAAATGTGAATATACGCCGGTATCCTTTAAAATTTGAGGCATAGAATCATCAAAGGGCTCTAGGGGTCCCCAGCTGCGGTGTAAAAAATTATATCTGCCTGTATGCAGCTCTCTTCTTGCCGGCATACAAGGTAAGCTTCCGGCAAAATTTTGTGTAAATTTTACTGAATGCTCCGCCAATCTTTGAAAATTTGGTGTTTTTGTCCATTCGCATCCGTAGGGCTGGAGCATTGATAAGTTCAGCGAATCAAACATTAGCAAAATAGCTTTCATAATTTTTCCTCTTTCATTAAATTACCCTGCTATTGAAATAGTTATTTACCACCATTTTATTAGATCAGTTACTTGATTTCTTAAATCAATAAATTCAGGTGATACGATATTTCTCGGCATTGGTAACGGATTTGATAATTTCTCTTTTATTGTTGTCGGCTTATTCGTCAAAACCAGAATATTCTCACTCAAATATACTGCTTCCTCGATATTATGTGTGATGAAAATAACAGTGGTTCCAAGCTTCTTCCAAAGCTTTAGCAGCTCGTCCTCAAGCTTAAATCTTAAATCAACATCCAGCTGGCCATAGGGCTCGTCCATCAACAAAATTTCCGGCTTTACAGCAAAGGCTCTTGCAATAACAACTCTCTGCAACATTGACGTTGACAACTCCACCGGATAATAATTCTTGTATTTTGTCAGCCCCACAATCTCCAGTACTTCATCTACTTCCTTTTTGATTACAGACTTAGGAAGCTTCTTCATTTTGAGTCCAAAGGCGACATTCTCTTCCACTGTTAGCCAGGACATGGTTGAATATTCCTGAAAAATATATGCTATGTTATGCTTTCTCGGATTCACCGGTTCTCCATTAACCAGTATCTCACCCTGGCTGAGATCGTATAATTTTGTGATACAATTTAAAAAAGTAGTTTTACCACAGCCGGTCGGTCCTACAATGCAAAGAAATTCACCTTTTTTCACATCAAAGGAAATATCATTTAATACTAATAGATCTCCGAATCTCTTAGTCATATGATCTACTTTTACTTTAATCTGTTCTTGATTTACCATATCCGCGCCCCCTTTAAACCGTTTTATCAACAATAGAGGATATTTCTTCTCTAAGTTTTAAAAATTCTTTATCCACATAATCACGCGGTCTGGGAAGATTAATTTCGTATTCCCGTTTTATCTTTGTCGGACAATTCGTCATTACTACAACCCGGTCTGCAAGATAAATTGCTTCTTCGATGTTATTTGTAACAAAAACAATGGTTCTTTTTTCGTGTTCCCAGATTTTCATAAGATCTTCCTGCATTAAATACCGGGTTTGTGCATCCAGATGTCCAAAAGGCTCGTCCATAAATAAAACTTCCGGTTCAATACAATATGCTCTGGCTATACCCACACGCTGCTGCATACCACCTGATAATTGAGCCGGATATGAGTTCTCAAATCCTTGAAGACCAACTAAATTGATATAATATTGTGCCCGCTCCAATCTTTCCTTTTTCGGAACCTTTTTCATTTTCAAACCATAAGAGACATTCCCCATCACCGTAAGCCATGGAAATAATGCCATTCTTTGATAAACAACACCTCTGGCAGGTCCCGGTCGATCTACTATTTTATCATTGATTCGGACTTCTCCCTGGGTGGCACGCTCCAGTCCTGCCATACAATTAATTAACGTTGATTTTCCGCATTGTCCGGGTCCAAACAGAACCAGAAATTCGTTTTCCCGGACTCTTATATCAATTTTATCTATAACGTGAACATCGCCACGGGCTGTGTCAAACGTTTTTCCAAGATTCTGGCATACAATAATATCTTTGCTCATTTTCCTCTCACTCTCCATACACAAAGTTTCGCTTCGATAGCTCTCATTGAAACCGCCAAAATATAGCCAACAATACCAATTGCAACAATTCCCACCAATATCTGAACTGTACTGTTAGAGTCCTGGCCCTTGATAATCATCCAGCCTACACCTTCCGTGGAACGGACCATTTCAGCCGCAACAACTGTTGCCCAGGAGGTACCGATTGCAATTTGTAATCCGGCAAATATATGGGGAATACAGGAGGGCAAAACAATAGTAGTAAAGACCTGACGATTATTTGCTCCCAGCATTTTTGCCGCACCGATTAATACCGGATCAACCGACTTTACACCGGAATAGGCATTCATTGTGATGCCGCAAAAAGCTGCATAAAAGATTAGGAAGTATTTTGATCCTTCCCCTAATCCAAACCACAAAATGGATAAGGGAATCCAAGCAATTGGCGGAATTGGTCTGATAATTTCAAACAGCGGTCTGACAACAGCATCAATTATCTTAAACCAGCCCATTAAAATTCCAACCACAATCCCCACTGCCGATCCTAATGCAAATCCAATCATGACTCTTGATAAGCTCCAGAAAATATGCAGCTGAATAGTATAGGTTCCTATCGGCTCGGCTATGCTGGTGACGAATTTACTTAACACAATAAGGGGTCCGGAAAGCAATTCTCCCACTGCCGTAAAGGACACCACTAATTGCCAAAGGCAGAGAAATCCAAGAATTGATATGCCTGCACAGATCATTTTTTCATAGCTTGCGGCATCTTTAAATCTGTTTTTCATATATGCTTAGCTCCTCTCACAATGCGATTTTCAATAAGTGACAGAAGCCAGGAAAATAAAGCTCCAATGACTCCGATTGCGATCATACCGCAGATAATGATATCCGGGCGGAAAATCCCCCTTGCCTGCTGAATCATATAGCCCAAACCCTTTGTCGAAGCCAGCATCTCAGCAGCAACGATACATGTCCAGGATGCTCCTAGTGCAACACGCACTCCTGTCATAACCAGCGGCAATGCAGTCGGAACAGCAATGTTAATAAGCATCTGGAAGTTAGAGGCTCCAAAGGTCTGTCCCACCCATAAGTGCACATCCTTTGTCTGTCTGATACCTGTATATGAATTTAATACACAGGGTACAAATGCTGATAAAAATACGGTAACAATTTTAGAAGTCAGTCCAATACCAAATAGAATAATCATAAGTGGTATCCACGCAAGTCCAGGAACCGGCCGGATCAGATCAAAGACAGGTCTGACGAATAAATCTATTTTTTTATACCAGGCCATGCAAATACCAAGAGGAGTTCCAATGACTACTCCCATAGCCCAGCCGCCCATTGAAATTTTAAGTGACGAACCAATGTGTTCGATTAAAGTTGCGCCATCCGGTGCCGTACTGCTTAATTTTTTTATGAACGTTTCCATAACCTTAATGGGTCCTGGTAATGTGCTTTCTTTCGTCATTTTAAGCACATCGCAGAACAGCCACCAGATAAATATAAACGCTAAAATTGATAATATCGATAAATACCAGTAATTTGCTTTCTTTTTCATACCCTTCACCTTTCAGATCTCTTATAAGAAGGCCATGCTGTATAAGGATCGTCCCATACAGCATGACCTTATGTTTAAAGCATTATTTTGAAACCTCACTGCCTGCTGCCGTTGAAACAAAGGCAGGATTTAAAGAACTTTCAACATTCGGGAGATTATCTGCTGTTATTTTTTCAGCAGTCACAAGGAACTCCGCAATAGCCGGCCATGCTTCACCAAATTTATAATCCGCAGATGTTAAGGAAGCTGTTCCGCAATAAGTACGATCTACCAGCTCTTTTTTCAGATTCTCTTCTGAAAAATCCTGTGCATTATCTTTATATTTTTGTGAAGTGAATTCATATCTTACATCACTATCCTGTAATGCATCCATTGCTTTCACAATACAGTTAACAAACAATTGAACCTCTTCTGATCTTTTTTCTACTACCTCGTTGCGTGCAAAGGCTCCATCATACATATTTACACCTGTCGCAGCATCAAAGGAGCATACCTTAGTATAGCCTAAATCCTCTAATTGGTAGGAATATGGAGGATTTGCCGCCATCGCATCACCTTCTCCGGTTGTAAAGGCCTGGAAAGCAGCCGCATACTCCATATTAGTTTGTTCAATATCATCCGGTGATAAACCAAATTTTGCTGCATAGCATTCTGTCATATACTGAACTGCTGTTCCGAGGGGCTCTAATATTTTTAATCCCTTAACGGTGGCTGCGTCGCCAATAATATCAGCATTATCAGCCAGGGTATTTCCTGCCTTTGCAACAGCGGAATCAGGATTAACATACAAGCCCATGCCGCCTGTAGTATTGATATCTGCCAAATATGTACAATCCGCGTTAGCCAAAGAATAAATGGATGCAAAGCCTGAGCAGGCAATATCCAATTCACCGGCTGCAATTGCTTCATTTACAGGTGCTCCGGTGGCAAAAATCTGAAGATTCACATCCAGTCCAGCCTCTTCAAACCATCCCTGCTCCTGTGCATACAGCGCAGGAATACCAACGGTTGAAACTAATATACCTACATTAAGAACGTCGAAATCCTTTTTACTGTCATCCTGCTGAACTTCACCTTGCCCGGAAGAGTTCGCTTCGGAATTATCCTTTGAATCCTGACCCGCTTTTGGGCTGCAAGCTGCCAGGGAGCATGCCATTACAATGCTCATCATTACAGGTATCACTTTTTTCAATTTCATAATTTCTTTCCTCCTTGAATTTATCACTTGCGTGTGCGTTAACGCTTGTGGAATTATTATATAATTTAACTACACACATGTCAATGTTTTTTTATTTCATTGTAAAACTATACAATTTGTCATAAAGCAAACTGATGATTTTGTACAATAAATAGGTAAGGCTTTATTGACATACCTTAAATTTAATTATATAGTTAATAACAAAGCTGATGCAAAGGAGATTGCTATGCCAACAACAATTAAAGACATTGCCAAGGTTGCGGGTGTCTCAGTGGGTACCGTGGACCGGGCTTTAAATAACCGCGGAAGAATAAAGCCGGAAGTCGCTGAAAATATAAAAAAAATAGCAGCCGAATTAAATTATCGTACAAACACAGTTGCAAAATCCCTTGCAATCCGTAATAAAAACCTGAAAATTGCCGTTGTTCTACATATCCAGCATAATGACTTTTATGATGAGGTCATAAAGGGCATCAAGCAGGCTGAGGAAGAAATCCAGGACTTTGGCATATCGATTGATATCTTTGGCTGCCCGGATTTTAATGCGGTGGAGCAGCTTAAATTAATTAATCATGCCATATCAGACGGTGCACATGCTATCGTTATTGCTCCTATTAACGATCAATTAATTACAAATCGTTTAAAAGAATTGAATGAGCTAAGTTTCCCGGTTATATTTCTAGCCAATTTACTTCATGAGATTCCATCTTTTTCTTCGATCAGCTGTGATTATTACCGCTCTGGAAGAATTGCCGGGAGATTAATGAATCTGCTATCCGGCAATAAAGGTCAAATGTTAGCTTTTCTCCCTTCCTTTTCTATGCTGGGGAATCAAAAGCGTATGGAAGGCCTACGTGATTATCTGAACCAATCAGAACAAGGTATCCAGCTAAAAGAAATTATTGAATTAACAAATGATAATCTTACGGATTATTGTACGGTTTTAGAAAAGCTAAAGGGTAGTCCTTCTGTAAAATATGTACTATATTGCGGAAGTGCCAAAGCCGGCTTACAGGCTATTAAGGATTGCGGCAGAAAGATTATATCTGTGTTTTATGATTTCGCGCTTCCTACACAGGAGGCTCTCATTGACGGGCGCATTGCAGCCGCCATATTACAGGATCCGGAGATTCAAGGCTATCAATCCATTATGACTTTATTTAATTTTTTTACCTCAAATAAAATCCCGGAAAAGCAAATATTAATCCCTAGCAGAATTGTTGTGAAAGAATGTGTCGATTAAATCAAATAACAAAGTAATCTCTTCCCAACAGTTCCTGCAGATTGAAAAAGGGGATGCCGCATACTACAATTTTGCGACATCCCCTTTTCCTTACTATGGCCTGCTACTTACTTTCCTGTATTGATATTTCGTTTATTATGATATAAAACGCTGAGTAAGATCAAGGATACTATTACTCCCAAAGCAGATAAGAATCCTGTGGAGTGATCACCTGTTTTAGGCAGATCTTCTGTTGAATCCGCTTTGTTCTCCGTCGCAGAAGCTGAGGTTTCATTTATGCCTCTAGCCGGTGATACTGTAATTTTGTTATCAACAACTGTGACAGACGGAGATTCCTTCGTGTTACTGATTGATATCTCTATATCAATGGAGCCTTGTGAATTATCACTAATTGTCCGAGGCCAAAGTGTATAACTATTCTTACCGGTCTTCAGATCGGCAAAGGGGCCAACAATTGTATCTTCCCCGCTTCTGCTATTTCCCAGAATATCAGCATCAACATCCGGAGCATAGAATTCCTGCCCTAAAAATTCATAGATTCCCGTGTTCCCTAAATATTCACCCGTGATGGCTGGTGCATTAATACTGGTGCAGCTATCATCAACAGTGAGTGTTAATTTAAAGCTATCCTCAGTTGCATCAACCGTATAGCTACCTCCGCTGCTTTCCACACTGTTTGCATCTGCAAGGTATCCCCTCGCTTGTGCATACTGATGATCAATTTTCTTAGCACCGCCATAATATACATTATAATCACATTCATTGCCATACATTAAGGTGCCAGATCCGACTGTTTTCTGATATGCTTCTTTCCATGCAATCGGAAGCTTCCCAACCTCCGGATGTGACCAACTTCCACCGCTGTAATCCGGATTTACACCTGCTTCCTTCGAAAGAACAACTTCAGTATAGCTACCATTATAATCTTTTTCTGATACCTCACTTTCATTCGTTGTACCGCTTGGTCCATTTTCAAAGAAAATATTATTTAACATCTTGTTATATCTATTATAGGTTTCAAATCTGCTGGTAGAATTTCCAACCGTCGAAATAATATCCAGGGTTCCTGGTTTAACGATACGCATGGCACGTTGATATCCATCCCAGCCCTCCGAACCGATAAATCCCCATTTACCAAGTCCTGGCCAGGAACGTTTTGCACTATCCTCCGGCGTATTCAAAAAAAGATTATTCACAAAATACGTATTGCTTGCGGACATAATATGCCAGCCTACTCCCACAAATACATTATTATCACACAGGGAGTACCCGGCATTCACCTCATAATCAATATAGGTAAAGCCCTGTCCGTCTCCTTTACAGTAGAAAACGTTATTGGATACGCGTGTCCCATCACATTCGGAATCCAGCCAAATCGGATATACAGCCCAGGTCTGATCACTATAAAAGTAATTGTCATGAATATAAATACCCCAGCCTCCGCTGACATCCTTAATATATGCTTCGGAGAGCAGTCCCGTATTTAGCGTATTGTTATTACTAAGGGTACATCCATAAATCTCTGTATATGCTCCCCGATATGCCATCATACCGTTGGTTCCATTATTATAAACCTTGCAGTAGCGGATAATATGATGCCCATAAATCTCAGGTTCACCACCGTTTAGATCCTCCTGCATTCTTGAGCCATTTCCGTAATCAATTGCAACCCCTCTGGATTCAGTGACTTCGCAGTTTTGAATAATCCAATAAAAGCCTCCATTCGTTGATATTGCTCCAGCCATGGGCTTTGCCTTTGTCTGCCAGAAGTCAATTGTTTTAGGACCACAGCCGTGCATTGCAGTAATTCCGTCAATCGTTATATAGCCCTGGTTCCAGGCTGCGGTTATGCATTGCTTTCTTTTGTTAATCTCTGTAACATTAACCGCATCAGTAGGATCAGCTTTCGCAAAATTAGCATAAATAGTCGTCCTGCCCGTTGAGCTTTCAACCTCAGCATACCAGGAGTAATCTGTTTTCTTTAATTCCTCCATAGACCAAACCTGCTGAAAAATAATATCCTTCATATATACACTGCCGCAGGAAAAGTAGTTAGAATATTTAGACCCTTTCGACATCCACCACTCATTAAACGGATTAAAGGAACCAAAGTAGTCTTTTTCCTTGGTAATAACATATACTCCCTCATCCGTGGTTTTTTTCCATTCAGAGGCACTGACTACCTCAGATCCGGTTATAATAACCTTTTCTCCTTCTGCCGCTTTTATCGTTACTCGGTTTTGTTCATCTGTTCCTCCGCGAGGCAATACTACCTCTTCACGATAGGTTCCTCCAAATATTTCGATTGTGTCTCCGGGCCGCACGATATTAGCCGCAGCCTGAATTGATGTAAAATCCCCGGTACCATCCTTTTTCACCTTATACACATTAGCTTTGCTGCTAGCTTCAGCTTCTGCAACTGTTGCTCCGCCCGCTAACTGAAATACTGATAATAATACTATACAAAAAATAGCAATTGCAAAACCAAATCTCAAAGATTTCTTTTTAATCTGTAACATAAACACCTCTCCCTTTTGCACTAAGTTTTCAGCTGGCAGCCTGACCGAAAAACTTATGTTATTATTTTGAATTACTTAATATGAAAAACTTCTCAACTACTTCACAATATGGTTTCAGCAATAGGTTTTTTGCTGAAATCTATCATTCTTCTCAAGACGTAGTCTCTCTGTCTTTCTTCCCGTATGCTGCCCCCTCAGCTTCTACCTCCCAGTATATTTTACTTCTATTACTCACCTCCTTATTTTAACCTGACGACACCTTAACAATTAAGTTAATAATACCGCCAGTATAAGTTACATAGCCCTAACTGGAATCTAGTAAGCTATTCATTTCGTAGTAAATATATGATGGGCGTTTACGCACACGCGATTTATGGGAGATTGATTTACTAATATTTTTGTATATATGTTATATATTATCAGATATACTATCTATAACTTTAGGATTATATACCAATTCAATAAAGATATTTCAAAAATACTTGCATATTCATATAATGTGTTAACGTTAACGCATTATAGTTTTAGTATATTATCACAATATTATCCTGTCAATCACTTTTTATCAAAAATTACCATTATTCCCAGGTTATGTGCGGCGACCTGGAAGAGCAGAACTTTTCCCGCATCCGTGATATATAACCGAGTACCGAGAAACAATGGATGTTAATTACGACCTCTAGTTCTCGATGCTCCGGCTGAGTACCTCTGCCTTTTCTTTCCCGGCAGGCATCAGCATTGCCAAAATTAAAGCTATTACTGTAATCGCAATTAGGAGCAGGAACAGCACATGTAAAGAACTGTTCAGCGACAGAACGATATGATCTGCGCTAACAGCCACGTCATGAGCCTCGGATCCATATAGATTGCTTGGATTAACACCAGAAACACCGATTCCGGTAAAATAACGAACAATAAATAAATTAAACACACTGCCAAATACACTGACACCAATGGTCTGTCCCAAAGTTCGAATTAATGAATTTGTTGCGGTGGCAGCGCCTCTCTTCGTATAATCGACGGACTCCTGAACCAGTATGGTCAGGGTGGTAAATAATCCACCGAATCCAAGTCCCGCAATCAGAACATAGATAACAACCAATATAAGGGAAGAATTAGTCCCCAGAGTGGGCAGCAAGGCAGTCCCCACCAGAATAATACAGGTTGATATGATGATAACGGCCTTTCCACCAATCTTAGTAATGCGTTTACCTAATACCACGGAGGCTCCCAGCCAGGCGAACGACATGGACACAAGCGCCAAACCGGAGATGGTCGCATTATATCCCAGAACATTCTGTAAATAGATTGGCAGGTATACATTTTCTCCAATTAATATAGCGGAAGTAAAAAAGCTGATGATATTTACCATCGTACTTGACCTTGTAAAAATAGAGAAGGGAATAATGGGCTCCTCTGCTTTTCTCTCAATCAGGTAAAATAGGAATAGCAGTATCATCGTAACCAGCACAGAGACTGCGTTATAAATATTATGATTAATCGCTACATTTTCTGATAGTAGAAAAATACTTAAGAATACCAGCATTGCCGCTGACAGCGTTATAATTCCCGCATAATCAATGGAATGCTTCTTCTTTTCATAGTTTTCCTGTAGATTCTTCTGAATTAAGATAATGGATAATATTCCAAAGGGTATATTAATAAAGAAGATCCAGTGCCAGGATAAGAGATCAATGAGTGCTCCGCCCATAAATGGCCCAACCAAACTGGCAATTCCCCATACGGTACCTATCATTCCCTGAACCTTCGGCCGTTCCTCCAGGGAAAATTCATCTCCTACGATAGTATAGGTAATTGTAAAGATTGCTCCCGCACCCAACCCCTGAATACCTCTAAAGATAATTAGCATCACCATGGTCTGTGATATTCCGCATAAGAAGCTTCCAAATAAAAAGATAATAATACCAATACATAATAAATGCTTACGGCCATATAAATCCGAAAGTTTACCATAAAGCGGAGTGGATATTGCAGAAGTCAATAAATATATGGAAAAAGTAAAGCTGATTACCTCTAGCCCATTTAACTCTTTAACAATTGTCGGTATTGCAGTCGTTACCACCGTTCCCTCAATTGCCCCCAAAAACATAGCAACCATCAAGGCGATGATTATGTTAATTTTTCTTACGCTCATTTCAAACCTCTTTCTTCCTTTTGTTAATACTGTTCTCCTATAATAGCACAAGTACCCTTCCTTCGTATACTTTTTGAATCAGCAATTAAAAAAAGAAGTACTATGACAAAATTAAGACATAGTACTTCTTAAATAGCTTTAATATTCAACCAATGATATATCTTCCATATTATCTATTTGATTTTCTACTTGTGGTATTGTCATTCCCATTCCAATCATAAAACCTGCCAGAATATATTTTTGAAGTAATTGTTCTATGCTTTTTCCTGCTGCCTCTTCTCTTATTCCACGTTCAACTAAAGGCCTAATATAATCCATAAATTGCTCACCAGTATAATATTCTTGGTTTGCTTCGTTATAGTAATCTTTTGAACCTGCTCGCATGGTTTCAACATCGTTTTCTTTTTCATGATTCATATGATGCAGATTTAAAATATAGTTATACTTATCTGCATGCTTCAACTCGTCTGTTAAAATCTCAAATACCATATCACGATAATAATTTACTGGTAACCCTGCTCGGATGTTGCGGTAACGCTCTACGGCAGCTAATTCACCAAATAAGGCCTTTTTAATTCCCTCTATATATGATCTTGGTTTTTCGAATTCCGGATTTTCCTCGGCCTGAATTTCTTCTCCAGTAAAATACGCATATATTTCGCGAAACATCTCATTATGCTTCCGTTCATCATCCCGAATGGATTGAATAATATTAACTTCTTCCTGAGATGGTGCGACAGAGATTAAATAGTCATAAAATAACTCATCTTCTCGTTCACCCTCAACTGCAGATTTCACAAGAGCCAATGCTTCAGGTAATGTTTTGTACATAACCATATCGTATTCATAAGGCATATTGTTCATATATATAGTTCTCCGTACCCACTTCGATATTCTATCATATGCTTTTTTCATGATCTTGTTCCACTATATGTGTCATTAAAACGAAAAACCAATGAATATACTATATAAGCACAAAGCATTCTTTAGGATAGGAAGTGGTAAGATGGACGAATCATCAGGTTTTCATACCGTTCGTGGCTATCAGCTATTGGAGAAGAACAAGAAATTGTTAACTCCTGCCATGGAGGATTATCTGGAAATGATCTATCGCAACAGCCTGAGTTATGGGTACATGCGTATTAATACATTATCGGAGCTTCTTCATGTAGCAGCACCATCTGCTACGAAAATGGTCCAAAAACTGAATCAATACGGGTTGCTAGATTATAAAAAATACGGCGTAATTTTTTTAACGGAGGCAGGAGAAGAGCTTGGTAAGTACCTGCTGGAACGGCACAATATTATTGAAATATTTCTGATTAATCTTGGTGTTACCGAAGACACTTTATTGGAAACCGAATTAATTGAGCACAGCATCTCAATATCTACCTTACATAAGCTGGATATGTTTAATGAGTTTCTTCAAAAAAATCCTGATATTCTTGAACAATATGTGATTCATTTAAACAATACATGATGAGGGATGACAAGGGGGTGACGGGGGAGGGTGACAAGGGGACGGGGTTGGTGTCACAAATTACCTGTGACACCAACCCCGTCCCCTTGTCACTCCCCCTTGTCACCTACTCGCTAAGTTCTTCACTAAGATTCTCACTAACCTCTTCCCTTACTTCATTTCCTACATAGGTTAGCTTCACTCCAATCAGATAGATCAGGAGTGCCATTACAGCAAAATATAGGATAAGACAGACAGGAGTTAATAAGAATGCAGGGACAGCTTGATAAAGGGTTAAGGTTCCAAAGAAGATAAATACCAGCCCGGCACCCCACTTAATGTATTTCTCAGGAACATGCTTTGCCATCCATGCACCACCAAGAATACCGATACCATCAGCAACCAGCATACCCGCTGTGGTTCCCATTAAAACAAGGATAGGTGAAACACTTTTTGCCGCTATTGTTATGGTCATGAGCTGAGTTTTATCTCCCATCTCTGCAAAGAAAAATGCTATGGCAACCGTCACCACCGGGCCAAATTTTGACTTCTTGTTGTCTTCACCATCCAGCTTATCACCACGAAGTGTCCAGAGTCCAAATCCCACAAAGGCAATCGCTGCGACGATCTTAACAACATCCATTGGAACTAGCCTGCTCAAATAGCTTCCAAGTACCACTGCCAAGGCATGGTTTAATACGGTAGCAATCAACACACCTAACATTACTTTTCCCGCTTTATATTTACTTGCCATAGCCATCGCCAGGAGCTGTGTCTTATCTCCCATTTCTGCTACAACTACGAACAATAAAGCAGTAATAAACTCTCTCATTGCATGTCCTCCTAATCATTTTCCCCCTTTAAAAGGGTTATTGCCCTGCCCTCAATCAAGCATAAAAAAAAAGAGACCTTTAACGTAAAGAAACAAACCGTAATGATCCTATCATGCAAAAAAATTACATAATAAGACCTTTTAACGGATAATTTCTTTGCGTTAAAAGTCTCACTTGACTGAATACAGCCACGATAAAGCCAGACCTTGCGGTCAGTATGTTGACATTATCACCAGATTGGCAGCTACTCCCTTTTAAATGGTACATATTCATATTGTCCGAATAAATATAACATAATTTAAGAAAGTATGCAAGCTAAAAACAGAGTATTTGATTAAATTGTTTCAATAGCCTGTTTCAATATTGAGTAAAAATCTATGATATAAGTATTTAGATTACTTTTAATATCAACGCTCAATAAAGCATAAGACAAAAGCTTATGAAGCATAAAACATAAGAATCTATAGAAATGGGGATAAATTTTATAAATATCTCTGTCTTATGCCCTATTGATCATTGACATTCTTGTCTGAAAAATAGCCGGAACGTATCTTCTCAATTCTTGCTATAATCTCTCTTTTTTGGGATTCCTCCAATGTTTGTAATGTATTTATCATATCTTGTATTTCTAATAATAATTCCTGAGCTTGTTGCTTATTATCCATTCAGCCACACTATGTCACTTATTTCCTTAACTATGCCAATATTATACATAATATTACATCCTATGTCAATACGTTATTGGAATATAATTGACTAAATTTCATAATTTTGTTAATATCAATTCGAAAGGGTGTGTCGAGTTGAATACTAGGTTAAAACTTCTTCGATCAAAACTAAACTTAAGCCAAGAGGCTTTTGGCAAGCGGTTAGGAGTTACTGGGGCAAGTATTTCAAAAATTGAAAGCGGTCAGCGTAATCTAACCGATCAGATGGTATTATTAATTTGTAAAGAATTTAATATAAATGAATCGTGGTTAAGATACGGTGAGGCTGAAATGTATAAGACATTGCTGTCCTCTGAGATTAGTATGCTCTCAAAGAGCTATGATCTGGATGAGCTAGATACTAAGATCATCTATGAATATCTATTATTGGACCCAAGCAAGCGTAAAGTAATTAAAGATTATATCTTAAAGGTAGCCGCCAATGATAGCCAACCGAGTAACAACCCTGAAAATATGGATCTCATGCATGACGGTACTGTCACAGGCGAAATTCTTCGCTGTGCCGAAGACTCGGGCAATATGGAATTAGACTAGTCTGAAGGGGCACTACAAAATAATATGACAAAATCATAAAAATAAGTAGATGACCGTTATTAACTATCACCTACTTATTTTATAATTTTTACGAAATTAACGGTGGTGCTTAGTACTGTACATTTTCCCATTTTACACCAATAAATTTAAAAGGCAAATTCGCTATGACTAAAAGGCAGAAACACCATATCCTATGAAATATGGCGTTCCTGCCTTTTTAATTATTTTATCCAGATAATGATGGCCTTAAACAGATCACCGTCTACCTGTATCTCAAAATCTCCGCCCTGCAGCTCGACAAAGCTTTTAACAATTGCAAGCCCTAATCCGGAGCCCTCCGTATTACGGGACTGATCTCCCCTCACAAAGCGTTCTGTAATTTCCTCCGTATTAAAATCCAACTCACCGGCAGATACATTCTTTAGTATCACTATGACCTTATCCTCTTTTGCTTCCATATCAATATAAGCTCTGGTATGAGGCATCGCATATTTTGTAATATTTGTAATCAGGTTTTCAAAAATCCGATAGGTTTTTTCACTATCCAGCAGAAGCAGTACCTTATCCTCCGGCAGATGCAGGCGAAACTCAATCTCGGATTTGTGGATCTTATCATCCAGTTCCAAAAGCACCTGTTTGATTAAATCTGTCAAATCAATCTCAAGCATATTCAAAGTGATATTATTACTCGTGACCTTGCTGACTTCAAATAAATCTTCAATCAGCCTTTTCAATCGTTGCGATTTCATATCCAGGGTATCAATATAAGCGTTCCGTTCCTCAGGTGTTATATTCTCGTTCTTAAGTAAGTCGATATAGGTAATAATAGCTGTCAGCGGAGTTTTTAGATCATGGGAAACATTCGTAATCAGATCCGTCTTCATACGCTGACTTTTCATTTCTTCTTCCACTGCCTTCTTAAAGCCATACTGTACCTTTGAAAACTCTTCCTTTAAAGG
>JAQZBD010000338.1 GCA_029239235.1 Herbinix sp. | reverse complement strand
CCGCTCCTGCGATTAAAGATGAAATGAAAAAGATAAACGAAAGATATTCAAAGGAGAGGACAATGGCTTTCTTCCAAGGTCTGGATTATTTCAAATTCAAGGATGGAATAGAACCCATGATGATTATTCAATTAGTGGGCTGGACTGCTGAGGGTTGTGCAAACCAAGTAATGACCAAAAACAAGATGAATCCTTCGTTGGAAAAATCCATCCCGGATTTTGAAGAAATCATCAACCTTTACCGTACTTATATTCAATTATTCCGCAATAACTTCTATAAGGAAGAATACTTATAGTTCCTCTTCTTCCCTATAAAGGCAGAAATGCATTTATCGATTTTCTTATATAAAGAATTATTTATTGAACAGTAATGTAGGTTCGTCTATTATCATTCCAGTTAATATTGTAATGAAAGCATGAATGGAACCAGCCAACAAAAAAAAACATAATTGTATTAAAAACAATAGCTGCAATAGAAAGGGGATTAAAATTATGTCCATGATAGAAATCAATGGATTAACGAAGGATTATGGTAATCATAAGGGGATATTTAACCTGTCCTTTCAGGTGAAAGAAGGTGAGGTATTCGGTTATCTTGGTCCGAACGGTGCCGGAAAAACAACTACCATCCGTCATCTCATGGGCTTCTTAACCTCGGATAAAGGAGATGCAACGATTCTTGGTAAAGATTGCCGTACGGATACTGCTGCCATAATGAAAGACCTCGGTTATCTACCGGCGGAAATGGCCTTTTTTGATGGGATGAATGGTATTGATTTTCTGAAGTTTATGGGAGAAATGAGAGGGCTAACTAATACGGCTTACCGTGATCAATTAATCGAAAAGTTCGAACTTGACACAAAGGGCCGCATCCGGAAGATGTCAAAGGGTATGAAACAAAAACTTGGTATCATCTGTGCTTTTATGCATGATCCTAAGGTTCTCATCCTTGATGAGCCAACGAGCGGCTTAGATCCCTTAATGCAACGTAACTTCGCTGATTTAATTCTTGAGGAGAAGGCAAAAGGCAAAACAATTCTGATGTCCTCCCATAGCTTCGAAGAAATAGAACGAACCTGTGACCGTGTCGGTATCATTCGTCAAGGGGAACTGGTGGCTACTGAGGATATTCATAATTTGAAGGAAAAACGTCGTAAGACTTATCTTGTTACTTTTGACACTCCTGCTTCTGCAGCCGCGTTTGCCCAGAAGGATGGTTATGATAAGATCACCCTAAGTGGTGCTGTTGCAAAGGTAAGTATCCTGGGTAATGTATCTCATTTTGTTCAGGAGATCGGTAACTATAAGATATTGGATTTAGATACTGAGAACAGTAGTTTAGAGGATGTTTTCATGCAGTATTACGGCAACTCTAACACGAATCAAACGAGATCAAACTAGGAGGGTGAAAAATGTTCAGTAAACCATTATTAAAAGCAACCATAAAGCAAAATTATATTGTATTTCTTATTATCCTAGCTGTTTTGATGATGTACCTGCCTATCATTGTAAGCATGTATGATCCTGAAATGCAAGGAAGTATCAATGAGATGTTAAGTTTATTCCCTGCAGAACTGATCGCCGCTATGGGCTTTTCTGATGCAGGCGGCACCTTATTGAGTTTTATCGCATCTTATTTTTACGGCTTTTTAATCCTTTTAATACCCATGATTTATGCTGTAATTATTTCTAATCGCAGCATTGCTTCTCATGTGGATAAAGGTTCCATGGCATATTTACTATCAACGCCGAACACAAGAGCAAAAATAGCAAGAACTCAAGCGCTTTATCTTCTTACAAGCATTACACTTTTAATCGGCTTTGTTACCATCGTAGGCATCGTAATGTGTCAGATTATGTTTCCCGGTGATTTGGATCTGAAAGGGTTTGTACTCCTTAATTTAGGAGCCTTACTCCTCTACTATGCATTAACCGGAATTGGCTTCTTTGCCTCTTGTTTCTTTAATGATACAAAGAATTCCCTTGCTCTTGGAGCAGGACTGCCTATCGCTTTTTTACTATTTCAGATGATATCGGATACCGGAGAAGCAACAGAGTTTTTAAAATATTTCTCTCTCTTCACCTTATTTGACCCAACGAAAATAACCTCGGGAGAAGGGTATCTTCCTGCCTTCCTCGTACTTGCTGCAATTGCAGTTGTCATGTATACTTCTGGAACAGTTGCATTTCATAAGAGGGATTTACCTCTTTAGTTCGATGGTTTACATTTCATCGATAATTTAAATATAACTTCCTGATTCGGGAAGCTAATGAAATCAGAAGCGGTCGATTGTATCCGTCAGCTTACCATTTGGTACGCTCTCATAGATACTGGCATAAGCACCAGCAGGTTTGATTGCATTGGCACTCTTTCTGTTTGGTGCTTTTTTGAATACACATTGGGGAACAGTCGGGGCATCTTCCTGCATAATAACACCGAGATGATAACCATTCGTGATGTAGTTGATAACTTTCTTGTTTTCCTCTCCCCTAGTTTAAGCTTTATTCATTGAGTAAAGGGCGGTATGCTTAAACAATATTACTGCGTTATCGGCATCCGCTTTTTATTCATTTATCCATGATCATTTTCCGGTATCTTTAAGCCCCTATCATTTATCAATTATACGATGTAACTTTTCTACTGAATCTTTTAATCCCTCTATTGTCTTGGTTTCAAGTACACATCTACAGTGGCATTCTTTTGCTAAGGCCAATTTATCTTCAATATTAATTTCACCCGCACCGATGGCTAGATGATTTTGCTTTCCTAATGCGTCATGAAGATGCATGTGCTGTAATCTATCCTTATGCTTACGCAGGAAGGGTTCATCAACACCTCCTATACTATGATCATGACCAATATCATAGGTGAGCGCAAACACACTACTCTCTAGAAGAAGTTCTATCCCTTCTTGAGTGAAGTCCTGATATCCACCACAATTCTCAATACAAATTTTAATATTATCCTCTCCAATACTACGTTCACACAGGTCACGGAACTCCCTTAGCCGTTCTAGATAAAGCTCCCGAAACTGTCGGAAAAGATATACCTTTTCTTCTGGTAATGTTATATAAATCCCATCCGCCATGTGCATATTCAGAACCGGAGCGTTAAGCTGTTTGGCAAGATTAATTGAACCCTGCACCGTATTTAAATACGCTGTTGTTACTTCCTGATTGTAGCCACATACATTCAATGCTTCCTCCAAATGAAAGGTATAAAACAGGTTATTCTCCTTACTCAAAGTTCTATAATGAGACAGGTCAATGGTATCCGTCTGATATTGCGGAAAGTTCATATTTAACTCAATAAAATCAAGCGAAAGCTCCTTACATAAAATAACACAAGCATCGATGTCCTTGGCTTCCAACAGTGTAGGCATTCCATATTGCATATCCAATCCTCCTAATTATCTATGATTATTTCTCCAGACCTAACGATTAAGGGTAATGGCCAGCGTTAAATTTTTTATAGAATTCAATCATTTTTAGCCCAAAACCATATTAGTGATTTCCTTCGATACATATTTGAAAAAGATGTTTAAATTCCTTAACTAGTTCATATCCTAACCTTATCATTATCTAGCGTTGACGAAGAATTTTAA
>JAQZBD010000125.1 GCA_029239235.1 Herbinix sp. | reverse complement strand
TTTTCTCGATAAATATAGAGAGGGGATTACAAGCGAAGAGAAGAAGCAAATATACCTGCAAAATTTTTCTGCCGATACCTTCCTATGCAGTACCAATGCTTTGACAGAAGAGGGTGAGCTTTACAATATTGATGGCAACGGGAGCAGGGTGGCACCAATGATCTATGGACCCAGGCAAGTCATCATAGTTGCCGGAATTAATAAACTGGTCAGAAATCTTGAGGAGGCGCAAAGAAGAGTAAGAAATTATGCAGCTCCAATCGATGCAAAAAGATTGAATCGTGATACTCCATGTACGAAGCTGGGGCATTGTGTTGACTGTAAAAGTCCAAATAGGATATGCAATGATTTTGTAACCATAACAGGACAATTTGTAAAGGACAGAATCAAGGTAATAATCGTTGGAAAATCACTGGGTTATTAGCAGAAATAAAATGATACTTAAAATGAATGGAGAAGATAAATATGGGTAATCCTTATACAAAATTACCGTACATTGTAACCGATAAAGTTATATTGCGAAAAATCGTAGATACTGATATTGAGGGACTCTTTGAGATATATAACAATAAGAATGTATTCACATATATCCCGGGAGATATTAAAAAGAACAAAGAAACAGTACAAAATATGATAGGTCATTTCGAAAGAGATTTTCATAAGCGCAAAACCATATTCTTAGGGATTTATTTACCTGAAGCACCGGAGCAGATTGTTGGAGTAGCAGAGATGTTTGAATATGACGATAAGGTTAATATGATAACCATTGGTTATCGTCTTAACGAACGCTATTGGGGTAAAGGAATAGCAACACAGACAGTGAAAGCAATGGTTGATTATCTTTTTAATACTGTTGGAATCAATCGAATACAGGCATTTGTAATGCCGGCGAATGTAAAATCCCAAAAGGTATTAGAAAAGAATAATTTCATTAAGGAGGGAATCTTAAGACAGTCGCAACATTGGAAGGGAATTGGTGTTGTTGATTTAATAGTGTATTCCCTGCTCCCTTCGGATACGGAAAGTCAGTAGACCTGAATTAGATTATAATTAGATAAACTTTAAAACGAGGAGTATACTGCTTATGGAAAAATTCATTGCACTATTGCGCGGAATCAACGTGGGAGGAAAAAATAAAGTATCCATGGCGGAATTAAAGCTGTTATTTGAGGACTTCGGTTTTCAAGACGTCGTAACTTATATTAACAGTGGAAATATAATTTTCTCCAGTGATGAGAATGATGAAATTAAACTAAAGGAATTATGCAAAAAATTAATTAACACTAAGTTTCAGCTAGATATCCCGGTTATAATAATTTCTGCCCAGGATCTGTTGGAAGCACTTGATCACGCACCTTTGTGGTGGGGCCAGGACAAGGACTCAAAGCATGATGCGATCTTTGTAATGCCGTCGACAACGGTGGAGGAAGTATTTCAAGAGGTAGGAGCGTTCAAACCGGAATATGAAGCAGTTGACTATTATGGTAGGGTCATTTTTTGGTCTGCACCCATTAAAACAATCTCTAGAACACGGTTGTTAAAGGTAGTTGGAACTTCGGTGTACGATAAAATTACAATTCGTAATTCCAACACTGTAAAAAAATTAACTCAACTTGTAATATAGCTCGAACAGTAGATATAGCATAAAATCTGAATTGGGGAGGAATTAAATTGAAACGGCTAGGATATATTATGACTTTGATTTTATTGACACTTTCCTTATGTTCCTGTCAAAAGCAAACAAAACAGTTAGTACAAATGTCAACTTTAGATAAAAATGATTATGTGGCAATTGTCTGGGGAGATAAGACTTATGTTCCTTTTTGTGCAATTGATAACAGCGAACGAGGAGCACAGCTTGGTATCGTTGATGAAGATGACAATAATCAAATCTATGAATATAAAGGCTATTCGACTGAAGAATGGGTAATTTCCTTCTATCATTCCGGTGAGATGGATAGTTCGATGCTAATGCGTGAAATCAAGGTAACAGAAATACCGGAAGGCCTGCAATCGGAATATGAATGGAATAAGGATTAACGAATCGAAATACATATGGTTTCGAAGCCACTTTCTGGCGGAGGATAGAAATAATTCTCTGCTCGAAGGTGGTTTTTAATATAATCACCTTCCCTATGAATACATATGTTTAACTAAGTGGAGGTGTTAAGTAAATGCCAAAGATTTGGAATCTTGTCCAGTTAAATAATGGAATGTTCTTGACATGCTAGAATAATATATATTATAGTATGCATATATATTAACTATGTTAAAGCAATGAACTACAAAACAACGACCTTACTAGGGCTGAGACTTTCAGTAGCTAAAATATCAAAAGGTTTTCGAGCACATGAGCCTATCATCATTTTGTGTTTCTAAAAGGAGGAAGTAGGATATGAATAATTATGAGGATGTGAATAAGCATTTGACGTCCCGTCCAAAAGTAAATCTTGGATTTTTTCCCACACCATTGCATAAGCTTGATAAGTTATCAGCTCAGTTAGGAGTAAATCTGTATTTGAAGCGTGATGATATGACTGGATATAATCTCTTTGGGGGGAACAAAATTCGAAAACTGGAGTATCTCATTGGAGATGCGGTTGCACAAGGCTGCGACACCGTGTTTACCTTTGGTGCAACTCAGTCGAATCATGCTATGCAGACAGTCACTGCTTGTCGCAGATACGGTCTGAAGCCGATTTTATATCTGGTAGCCATCGTGGAGCCGGGGGAAGAGGATTTGCGCGCTAATATGTTAATTGATACCATACTTGGAGCGGAAATTCATATTGTCTCACTGAATGGAAAAACAGAGGCAGAAGCAGATGAACTTGCAGTGGAGCTAGCACAGAAGCATCGGGAGACATTGGAGCAGCAGGGGCATAAATGCTATATGGTACCGATGGGCGGCGCAAATCCCTTGGGTTCTGCCGGCTTTATTTCCGGTTTTGTAGAACTGAATCGTCAATTGGAGGAAATAGGTCAAAAAGCAGATTACCTGTTTCACAGTACCGGTACCGGTGGAACCTTAGCTGGATTAGCTGCCGGTAAGAAGCTTCTTAATTCAGATACCTCCATTATATCTATTAATGCAAGCCCTAAACCCTTTGAGCATTATTCTAAGGTTGCTAAACTGGCAACGGAAGCACTTACATATCTGGGAAGTGATCAGCAGATTTCTGAGGAGGATCTTAATTTTGATCAGAATTACTATGCTCCGGGTTATGAAATTCCGAATGAAGGATCTAGTAATGCGATTAAACTGCTCGCTCGTACCGAAGGATTATTACTTGATCCTGTGTATACTGGAAAGGCTTTTTCGGGTATGCTAGATTATATCCAAACAAGGAAGATTCCGCAGGGAAGTACGGTTGTTTTTTGGCATACCGGTGGAGTGACCGCATTATTTGCGGAAAAAGAGATTGTAGGAGATCTTACATGAAGGTGATTAAACAATGAGTGTGAAAGAACAGGTATTAGATGTGATGAAATCAGCTGGCAAGCCGGTAAGTGCCGGTGAGGTAGAGAAATTATCCGGTTTAGATCGCAATGAAATTGATAATGCATTCAAAGAATTAAAGAAAGAAAATGCGATTGTATCTCCGGTTCGATGCAAATGGGAACCGGCGAATTAGGTGTTACGGTGAAACTACGACAATTAACTCAAATTAAAATGAAGAGAAGACTGAATTTTATAATTTGGCCTTCTCTTCTTTCATGAGATCAATAGGTTCTGGAATTACTATTCGATAATATAGGCGCTAAGAATTTCACCATAAAAAGCGGTATGATAATCCTTATTTGAACCGTGGAAAGAACTGTCAACATCCTGTGGGTGGAACTTACTCTTGTTTTCTTCCGTAATTTCGCGTTCATCCTGTTTTTGCTTATAGATAACCCGGCATTCGAGGGTTAGCGGAAGCTCTTTAATTCCGGGCACAGAAATATGAGTAGAATCTTCCAGTGTTAAATTAAGCTCTTTTATCTTATCAACCACGTGACCTGATTTTGTGCCGCATACTCCAAGAATCTTTTTGTCAAAAGCTCCAAGTGGGATATTGATTGTAAATTCCGGGTTTTTATCAAGCTGAAGTTTTGTAAAGCGGTGTTCTCTAACAAATACGGTAAAGATGGGTTTTGACCAATCAATACCAAGGGTTCCCCAAGATATAGTCATGGAATTCACTTTATCATCTGCCTTTGTAGTTAATAAAACACCGGTTTTGACTGCATTCAGAATTTCACTCGCATAATTAAATACATCAATTTCTCTTTTAATGGCCGTTTCCTCCTTATAGGTTTTATTTTCTTATTAATCATATGTCAGAATAATGATATTAGCAAGTAGGTTCTTTTGGGATACTAGCTATTAAAAAAGTAAGATAGGTAGTTGGGTTTGAAAGTGTCATTTTGTCACAGACTGAGAAATTTCTGAGAATAGATTGTCTTGACAAAAATTATAGTGGGATATAAGATGAAATCAAAAATAATATAGAGAATTTACGATCCTGCTGGTAATATGGTTGAATTTCAAGATTTTGTTTGGGATCAGGGCAGTTAGTAAGAAAAATATAGTTAGGAGGCAATGATGCAGAGAACTTATAGGACTAAGAGCAAAGAAAGGATTTTGCTGTTTTTCCAAAATCATAGGGATAAGATGGTCAGTGCCGCTGAGATTCATGATTTTTTACAGGAGAACGATGATAAAGTTAATCTTGCGACCGTTTATCGAAACCTGGATAAGATGACGGAGGACGGTGTTTTAATCAAATACAAGGACAGCCAAGAGGATAAGGCTGTTTATCAGTATGTGGGCGAGCATGATAAATGTCATGAGCATTTGCATATGCAATGCTTGAAATGTGGGATACTAATTCATCTGGAATGTGATTTTATGAAAGAAATAACCGATCATTTGCTGGTACAGCATCAATTTGATCTACATAGCAGCAAATCCATTCTGTACGGTATGTGCGGTGAATGCAGAGTAGAAGTGAAAGAGTAATAGTAATTTGTCGAAAACAACAAATCGTTCTAACCTGTTAGGATGTAAATTCAAACAGGTTAGAACGATTTGTTTATAAAAATATTTAGCAATAAGCCACTTAGTGCGCTTTACAATCCTTACAAAAACCGAAGATCTCCAGATTGTGACCCATTACATGAAAGTCCTCATCTTCCAGCTTTGGTATGAATCTCTCCATTGGACAATTTTCCAAGGTTAGAATTTTGTTACAATTCATACATACAGCATAATGTTTGTGTTTGAATCGATTGAGTTCAAATACGGACATATCACTGTTCATGAGATTAGTTTTAAGTACAATACCCTTTTTAATAAAAAGCTCCAGGATTCGGTAGACCGTTGATAACCATGCGGTATCACCGCTTTTATCCATTTTGGAGCATATGTCCAACGCGCTTAAAGGCTTCTCAGCCTCTTCAAGAATAAAGAGTACACTTTCACGTTGCTTCGTTCTTTTCATTCCTGTCGGCCAGTTATTCTGTGAATCCGCCATTATCTTCACCTCATCTGTTTTATAATTTTAATCTGCAGTTATTCCCCAATGCTGAAAGTAGTGCTTAAGCAAGGAAGATAACATTCAATCATTAAATGTAACGTTGTTTTGTTCACATAACTTATATCTATCTATTTATTCCTATAACTTATATCTATCTTTTTGATAGTATGTCTTGTAAATGCATCTTATTCGCATTTAACCCCTATTAGCTTTGGAGAGCCCGAAGACTGGAGCTCAGCTTTTTTCCAAACAGAACCAGGATGAGGACAGCAACAGAAATAAGGGCGGTGAATCCTCCGGGAGCGACATTGAGATAATATGATAGAAAAAGCCCCAGAAGAATATCGATTACGCTGAAAAAAATAGAAAATATTAATGTAAGCTTAAATCCTTTCCCAAGCTGTAGTGCCGTGGCGACGGGAAGAGCTATCATGGAACTTAGAACAAGGACACCAACAATTCTAACGGAAACTGAGATGGCAGCAGCTACAAGAATTGAGAAGATGTAATTGATAAGTTTTACCTTTACTCCGGCTATTTTGGCAGTTTCCTCGTCATATGCAATATAAATCATCTGATGGTATAAAAGGATCAAGGTCACTACGGAGATTAAACTGAGGATTAATACCATGACCATATCAAATTTGGTAACTGTAAGAATGCTGCCAAACATAAAGGAATCTGCATTAGCTTTTAGCTTTCCCGAGCTTATAATGGTGATTGCCGTGCCCACGCTTAGAGAAAGTACAATAGTGAGAATCAGGTCGGTATATTTTCTAAAATAGCTTCGAAGAAATTCAATCAGTGCACCGCAGATTGAAGTAAAAATAAAAGCCCCGAGAATAGGATTCTGATTGGTCATCAGACCGATAGTAATTCCGGCTAATGAAGCATGTGACAGGGTATCACCAATCATGGAATATCGGCGAAGTACTAAAAATATACCGATACAGGGGCATAGGATGGAAATAAAAACAGAAACAAAAAGTGCATTTTGCATAAAACCATATTGAAGCATGAGTATCATCAACCTTTCCTGTTTAAGTATTCGTTCGCATATTGTATGGGAGTACACAGGTGTCCCTGCCCATTCGTCATATGATAAATTAATGTTGAATTTGAGATGGCGGCATCCAGATTATGCTCTACAGACACAATGGTGATACCACTTTCTTTGTTTATTTTCTTTAAAAAACCATAGATATCTTTTTGGCTTTTTATATCAACCCCGGTAGAGGGTTCATCCAGAATTAGTAAACCGGGGTTTCCCATCAATGCCCTTGCAATTAATATTTTTTGACTTTGTCCGCCGGAAAGGTTGCCCATCAGTGCTCCTGCAAAGTCAGACATTCCAACTTGCTCCAGACTTTTGGCAATGACACCTTTATCCTTTAGCTTTAAGAGCCTTCGATATGAATTTAGTACTTCATGGACTGTGATGGGGAAATTAGAATTGGAGAAATCATTTTTTTGCGGAACATATCCAATTCTCCCCGCTTGATTTATTATAATTCCCTTTGTGGGCTTTAAAAACTTAAGTAATAACCTCATAAGAGTACTTTTTCCGCAGCCATTTTCACCAACGACCGAGATATACTCACCTTCACCTATTTCCAAGTTAATGCCATTAAGTACATGGGGAGGCGCACCTGTATAGGAAAAATATAAATTTTCTGCTTTAATCATCGAGTATAGAATCCTTTCTAATAGATAATAGCAATAGTAAATAGTATCAAGAAATGAAATTTGCAAATGATATGCATTTTTAGTTGACAAAAACTTTTTTTCAAATTATTATATTAATGCAAATAGGAAACATTTGCAAGTAGAATTTTGGAGGTTGATAGAATGGTTAAGAAATGGAGTACTATATTATTATGCCTAATAATTGCTGTAAGCTTCTCAGGCTGCAGTAATAAAAATCAAGAGACTAAAACGGAAGAAAGTAATACACAGATTAATAATACGGATCAAAGTAGCGAGACGGGTGGAAATTTAATTAAAGTTTCGGTAACCTTTGATGCGATGAAAGAATTTGTTAATGCGGTCGGGAAAGATAAAGTAGAAGTATCAACTATCATACCTTCGGGTATGGAACCCCATGATTTTGAACCAAAAGCACAGGATTTGGCAGCAATCAGTGCAGCCAGTGTATTTGTCTATAGTGGATTGGGTATCGAAGCATGGGCGGAGGAAGCTACCCGAGCAGCTAATAATTCAGAGCTGATTGTAGTGGAAGCATCAAAGGGAGCTGACCTAATTGAGAATACGGACGCGGAAATCGATGAGCATAGTGACGAAGAGAATGCTGATGAAGAGCATGCTGACGAAGAGAATGGTGATGATGAACATGGTCATGAGCATGGTCAGTATGACCCCCATATCTGGCTTAGCTTAAAAGGTGCACAGACTCAAGTGGAGAACATAAAGGATGCACTAATCCAAACCGATCCGGCAAATAAGGATTACTATGAAGCAAACTGCAAGGAGTTCATTTCTCAATCGGAGAATCTTTATAATGAGTATAATGAGAAATTTCAAGCGGTAGAAAAAAAGAACTTCGTAACAGGACATGCTGCCTTTGGATATCTTTGCAGGGAATTTAACCTGGAGCAAAACAGTGTAGAGGATGTCTTTGCAGAGGGAGAACCCAGTCCTAAGCAATTGGCTGAATTGGTAGAGTATTGCAAGGAACATAAGGTGACTACAATTTTTGCCGAAGAAATGGCAAGTCCGGAGATTTCCAAAACCCTAGCCGATGAAGTTGGTGCGGAGGTACAAACCATCTACACAATTGAAAGCAGCGAGGATGATATGTCCTATCTGGAAAGAATGACAAGCAATCTGTCAAAGATTTATGAGAGTTTAAAATAGATAATATCAAAAACTTCGTCAATTTAGAAGGCAGTATAACCTAAATTGGCGAAGTTTTTTTATGTCGTTATGAAAGCAATGAAGGACATGAAATTGATCTGTAATAGTGTATGGTAATATTATACATTATAACTTAGGATCAATGTATTTGTCATTCGCATTTAGATTAAAATGAGAATAGAAAATGAAGACATTAATATTTTTATACCAACATACGAATTCACCACTATATAACTTATTAATTACTAGGTTTCATATTTTATTTGTGTGTGATATACTTTTTTCTTAGTTAGAATTGATTCGCTGTGCAAGGGCTATATCAGCGTAGGTTCTATAGCATGAGGGACAAGTAGATAACAAATGTTGGAGGAGAATACGAATGAACGACCTTATACTGAGAAAAGCAACTTCATTGGATATGGATGACATAATCAAGTTACAATTAGATGTATTTAAGGGTGAACAGAAAATTCCGGCTGTAATGATCCCACTAGCGGAGGAAAGCTCTCCACAATGGTGGTGCGCCTTATTAGATACATCAATTGTTGGGGCAGTCGCTGCCTGGATGGACAACAATCAAGTGCATTGGGGGAGATTTGCAACCAATCAGAGCTATAGAGGACTTCGTATTGGTACAAAATTAGCGCAGTTTTCTTTGGAGGATTTATTTTCTCAGGGAATTGAGGAAATTTATATGGATGCAAGAGATGCCACGGTAAAGATTATTTGCGATATGGGCGGGAAAATCATTGGGGAGCCTGCGGATTTTTATGATGGCAAGGTAACACCGGTTATTTTATATAAAAAAGATTACGGTAGAAAGGGAAGCCAATGACGGAAAAGATATCAACCTAGGATAAAATAATATTTGTACCATGGTATAAAACGAGGTATAAATATGGTTTAAAACACAGCTTAAAGGAGAAACAGCTATGGAGCAACCGCTCGTTACGAACATACAAAAATATTCCATCCATGACGGCGAAGGAATTCGAACCACGGTATTTTTTAAAGGCTGCCCTCTTTCCTGCACCTGGTGCCATAATCCGGAAACCCAAAGCTTTTCCAGACAATTGATGTTCCAAAAGGAAGGCTGTACAGGATGTGGAAGCTGCGTCTTGGGCTGCCCGAATCATGCAATTTCAATGATAGATGGAAGTGCTGTCACGGATGAAGCTAATTGTACTTGCTGCGGCAGCTGCTTGGATTACTGCCTTCAAAATATAAGAGAAATATCAGGTAAGTATTTCACCATAAAGGAATTGATAACAGAAGTTGAAAAGGATAAAGCCTTCTATGAACAATCCGGAGGAGGTATTACTCTATCGGGAGGGGAAGTATTGTGCCAGAATCTGGAGTATCTTACAGAACTTTTGAGAAGGCTGAAAGAAAAGGGCTACCGGGTGAATCTGGATACCTGCGGATATGCACCCTTTGAACGGTTCAGGCAGGTTATTCCCTTTACGGATACCTTTTTATACGACCTAAAGATAATGGATACACATTTACATAAGGAACAGACCGGTGTTTGGAATGATATAATTTTAGATAATCTGATAAAATTAAGCAGGGAGGGAGCCAACCTCTGGCTGCGAATTCCGGTGATTGGGGGCATTAACAACACGAGGGCTCATATGGAATGTCTGGCGGATTTTTTAAAAAGGGAAAAGATTTTAATAGAGCAGATACATTTACTGCCTTATCACAATACCGGTAGCAATAAATATATGAGATTGAATCAGACCTACAAGGGAGAAGCCTTTACGACCCCAGATCAGGGGGAACTGAATCAGTTGGCGGCTGTTTTTCACAGCTATGGTTTTCATAATGTGGTCCTTGGAGGTTAGGAATATATAGTATTACAAGGACATAGAGATGCAGGTGAAATGGAGATAACGATGGAACGAGGAATGAATGAGCGAATCAGGAAGCTGAGGAAGATAAGTACAGAGACATCGGCTCATATTGATATGGAGCGTGCAAGATTATTTACGGAAGCTTATGAACTCTATGAAGGAAGTGTATCGATCCCAGAGCTTCGGGCGATGGCTTTAAAGCATTATTTTTCCCATAAGACACTTTACATAGGAGAAGGAGAGCTGATTGTCGGAGAAAAGGGGGACGTTCCCCAGGCTACCCCCACCTTTCCGGAGCTGTGCTGTCATACGGTGGAGGATCTCCAGGTGATGAATGACAGGAAGCTAATTAATTTTAAGGTAAAAGAAGAGGATTATAAATTCCAGGAGGAGTGTATCATCCCTTATTGGCAGAGTCGTTCCATCCGGCACAAGCTATTGGAACATATGTCCCAGGAATGGAAAACGGCATATCAGGCCGGCATCTTTACGGAATTTATGGAGCAGAGAGGACCGGGGCATACGGTCGGGTCTGAGAATATATA
>JAQZBD010000124.1 GCA_029239235.1 Herbinix sp. | reverse complement strand
ATGAAACAAAGATAGCTATTATGAGATTTAAATCAATCCCAGAGGCTCTTCGTTATATTAAGGAATAACTACTATTTAAACATCCTCTTCCTAAAAGATGATATTACCCCAAAACACATTGACACTGAACACATTCAAAATGCGAAAAAATGGAGGCCAAACCAAGCCTCCATTTTCTCACACTCTATATCATAATTATATTAGTTACATATTAGTTACATTCTAAAAGCAAACTCCCCAAATTCCTTCTGCAAAGGCAGATGCTCCAGCCTAGGCATTGAGATTCCTAAGGTTTCCTTTAAAACATCCTCAACGGTCTCAACCGGTATAATTGTCAACTGCTGCTTCACTTCCTCCGGTACATCCTTTAGATCAATTACATTATCCTTTGGAATTAATGCCTTGGTAATACCGGCTCTTTGTGCTGCTAAAAGCTTTTCCTTCAATCCGCCAATTGGCAATACAGCACCTCTTAACGTAATCTCACCGGTCATGGCAATCTTTGAATCCACCTTAATACCTGTGGTCAAGGATGCAAGTGCAGTAAATAATGCAATTCCTGCGGATGGACCATCCTTTGGTACTGCTCCGGAAGGAACATGAATATGCAGATCTCTTTCCTTAAAGTTAATGGAATTGAGCGGTAATCTGGATTTTAATAAGCTTAAGGAAATTCTAGCGGATTCCTTCATTACATCTCCTAATTTACCGGTCAGCATTACCTCTCCGTTACCTGTCATCTGGGTTGCTTCGATAAATAGTATTTCTCCGCCGACAGGAGTCCAAGCTAGTCCGGTAACCACACCCGGAGGGTTGTCCTGCTGAGCTTTATCATGTCTGGACACCTTTCGTCCAAGGACGTCTTCTAACTGCTCTGCCTTTATCTCATAGGGTATCTCTACCTTATTCGATACGATTTTCTCGGAAGCTACTCTGGCAATACCGGCTATCTGTTTCTTAAGTCCTCTGACACCAGCCTCCAAAGTATACTCGCTAATTACCTTCTTCAAGGCTTCATCAGAAATCACTAGCTGGTCCTTTGTTAATCCATGTTCCTCCAATGTATTTGGTACTAAATGATCCTTCGCAATATGGAACTTCTCCTCGCTGGTATAGCTGGAGATCTGAATCACTTCCATACGATCCAGTAAGGGTCCTGCGATACTTTCTGTTGAATTTGCAGTGGCGATAAAGAATACATCGGATAGATCATATGGTAAATCCAAATAATGATCCGTAAAGGTATTGTTCTGCTCCGGATCTAATACCTCCAGTAAAGCACTTGCCGGATCTCCGCTATAACCACCGGTCATCAGCTTGTCCACCTCATCCAGCACCATAACCGGATTGTTGGTACCTGATTTACGAAGACTTTGAATAATTCTTCCCGGCATTGCACCTACATAGGTTCTGCGATGTCCGCGAATCTCAGCTTCGTCCCGGATACCACCAAGGCTGAGACGGATATATTTTCTGTCAAGAGCCTCTGCGATACTCTTACCAAGACTTGTTTTTCCTGTTCCCGGAGGTCCTACCAGAAGAAGAATGGAGCCTTTCTTATCCTTCTTAAGCTGCATTACAGCCAGATGCTGAATAATTCTGTCCTTCACTTTCTCCAGCCCATAGTGCTGTTCATCCAGAATGCGTCTTGCCTCTATGAGCTCAATCTGCTTATTCTCAGCTTTCTTCCAGGGAAGAGATACCATTAACTCCAGATAGTTACGGATTACATTATACTCTGTTCCATTCGGTCCCTGAGCCTGAAGCTTATCAAGTTCCTCCATTGCGGCTTCCTTGATATCCTCCGGCATCTGTGCCTCTTCAATTCTGGTTAAATATTCTTTGTCCTTCTTGGAACGGCCTTCCTTGCCTTCATTCAGCTCTTCCTGAATTGCCTTCAGCTGCTCTCTTAAAACCTGCTCTCTGTAATGCTTGTTTGCCTTCTCAGAAAATCTCTCTGCCATCTGAATCTGTAATCCGATTGCTTCCTGCTGCTTTAACAGATAATCCATAAAACGTAAGCTTCGCTCCTTCATGGACTGAGTAGCCAGTAGATCATATTTTTCTTCATTTGAGATTGGCATGAACTGTGCGAGGTATACAAAGAGTGAATTCAAATCGTTGAAGTTCTCAAGGACGGAGATATAACGCTCACCATTGGGGAACTTTTCACTGATTTCCTTTGTAATTTTCTTAATATAGCTCAGCATATCGGCCTGGCTCTTCTCATCCATATCGTCAAGCTCGGGGCATTGTTCGAATTGGCTGGAGATATAATCCTCTTCAATGTTCAGGGATTTTACTTCAATTCGATCCAGAACCTTAATGGTTAACTGAACTCCCTTTTCTGATTCCTGCACATCATCAATTTGAAAAGAGATTCCAACCTTATAAAAATCATCCTCTGAAACGCTGCTCTGATTAAAGTTTTTCTTTAACGGTAACGCAATGTTCGCTAATTCTTCATCTTCTAGAAATCTCATCTGATCTTCACTCAGATTACTGATACTAAGCTTTGTAACTGCCCCCGGTAGTAATACTGTATTTGAGATTGGAATAACAATTCCAGTCTTTTTGTTTTTCTCTGAATTCGTCATAGTACTCACTTCCCTTTCTAATTAACATTCATAAGTGAATGTTCATTTAACTAAGTGTGAAATTATTGCGAGATTATCATGAATATTACATAAAAATCTCGCTCAAATTATTCTATTAATAATGCCTCTTGGATAATTCCGATTAATTCTTTCAGCAGTTCAGCTTTTTCATTCTCACTTTTGCAGTGATCTACTGCAATTGACTTCACCGGATAGAACATAATTGCCATCAAATTATCATTGCTGTAGTTTTTAATAATCTGATTACTCTTCATCTCTAAAATCAAATCATTGACCTTACACATACCCCGGTTCTGTGTACAACGATTCGCGAGAGAGGGGCAATGGGAGTACTGTTCTACAAAGCTGAATATTTCTTTATTACCACAGATGTAATTATAATAACTGGTAATAAGTATCTCAATCAGCTGCTGTCCATGCATGTCCCGATTAATGCTTTCAATTAGGTAGTCAAAGATTTCTTCTGCATATTCGTTATAAATATCCTGAAGCATAATCTCCTTATTTTCAAAGTAGATATAAACTGTCGCAGGAGATACTCCAGCCACCTTAGCGATTTTCGAGATAGAAGTTCCATGGAACCCTTCTTCCAGAATTAACTTTATTACTGCTTCTTTTATGCTCTTTTCTTTTTCATCATCTCTTTTTCGCATTTGACCACCTCGTACTTCTATAATAAATGATCATTCATTTATTGTCAATAACAATTTTTAACTCTTTTATGAATCCCTATAATAATCGTAATACTATTGTATCTTATAATAAGAAGTAATCCCAACAATCACTTACAATCAAACTTCATCTGTAATTTAACAAGTACTTCGAAAACTAATCGAAAATCATACCGACTTTCGTAAGTTTTTGTTGATATTTGTCCATAAAGATGATACGATATGCTTCGTGCGCTCTGTGCGTAATAATAAAAACTCACGAAAGGACGTTATTCATAATGTCAACTCAAACAAATCAATCAAACATAGCCAATCCAGCGCCTCTAGGCTTACTAGGATTTGGAATGACTACCTGTTTATTAAACTTACATAACGCTGGCTTTATCTCACTTTCCATCGTTATTATTGCTATGGGCTTTGCCTTAGGCGGAGCAGCTCAGATCATCGCTGGAATCATGGAATTCAAGAAAAATAATACCTTCGGAGCAACTGCTTTTACAGCTTACGGCTTCTTCTGGTGGTCTCTTATCTTAATTTGGATCAAACCTTTTGGTGGAATTGAAGCGGCTGATCCGGCAAGCATGGGCTTCTACTTAGGACTTTGGGGAATCTTCACCCTCTTCATGTTCATTGGTACTCTGAAGCATAACCGTGCAACTCAGATCGTATTTGGTTCTCTTACGATTTTATTTTTCCTTCTCTCCATTGCTAACTTTACCGGCTCTGAAGGAGTTCATACCGTAGCTGGCTATGTAGGTATCATTTGCGGATTATCTGCTATCTACAATTCTATGGCTCAGATTTTGAATCAGGAGTATGGCAAGACTGTAATGCCTTTATAATTAGATTGATTTATTACTATATGAAATTCTATAGGAAAGAGGAGATACCCAGTAATGAAGGGTATCTCCTCTTTTTATGAAGTAAAGTTTATGTGATAGGCTTTTCATCATGATTCGCCCGACAAGTGGGAAAGATTCAGACTGTGAGGTGAATATGAGTGTACCTATATCCACCTGCGTTAGTCTAAGAAAGGTATCCACCGGGTAAATATATCTTATTACATTATTGTCATAGAATCTAAAGCGTATTTTTCCAGGTTTGTATTTCTGACTTCTCTCAGGTAAGATTCATAGCCCGGCATATCAGATATAAGATGAATAAATGCGCTGGATAAAATACATAAAAGATATATTTTAAATTCAAACCCCTTGTGCCATTATAGAAGCGAATAAAAATCAAGTTAACAAAGCATGTAAATTCTGACATCGTCATGATTGTTAGTGTAATACACGCTCCAAGCATGGATCTAAAATAGCTTTTACGCAGTCCATATACCACAGCCACAGTCAGTACACCAAAGGCTGAATAATCCGTCTTTAATAAATCTGCAACTGTCATACCAATCATCAATAGTAAGAGATCTGCAAACCGCAGATTAGCTACTTGTAGTGACCTCTTCTTACCCATAACCGCATATATAATTAATGCAATGATTGCACCTACAATTGCAATAACGATTGCTATCCCTGTGGTGGAGAATGAGGTTTCCATTCCTCTTGCACTAAATTGATATGTTATTGCAGTTAAAATAGAATGCATGGAAAGAGCTACATATCCTCCAACAGCAAGTGCACCCAGTACTGCTAAAGCAGTTAACCATGACTTATTCTCGGACCCATCTGCTTTCTCCTTTAATAGCCTAAAGCATATCAACGTTAATAATCCGATTAGTAGCGTAAAAAACACATTTTGATGATTAAAATCCCATGCCTTATTGAAAAGTGCCAAATCGAAAGGAATCTCTGATATAGCGGCGAACAAAGCTAATCTCACCGCATATTTTGTTGCATTTCTTGTATGTAAGAACCCTTCCACAAGCAAAAAACAGAAAATCGGAAATGCAATTCTACCGATTAATCTCATTACCGTATATATTCCATAGAGTACTCCATTATCGGCATAAAACTGCATCATAGCCTGTGCGTCAGCCTGATACAATGCTGACAAACCATTTGCCATCAGTATCTTTTCCAGAATAGTAGCAGCCGTGTGATCAATCAGCATTGTGAAAATAGCAATTAATTTCAGCGTACTGCCACTAATTCCTTTTACTCTCTGAGCCCCTGCCAGTGCGGGATTCACCGCCCCAGTATTATTCATTTCCATATCAAAGTCCCCTTATCATGATTTTTTGATTACCATTTTCTAACAATGATATGGTAAACTTAAATTCATAAAAAAGCAATCTTTAAATTATATTTTCCATCTAATTTTCAAAAAAATGTCCTTTTATCCTGTGCTTAAAAGTCTTTCTTATTGAATATTGACACATCTTCATAAAAGCTATTGTTTATTAAGGCTGACCATACTCTCTAATCGCATAGTTACCGGTAATGCTTCCCACAGTAGAGGTGCTATCCACATAGAGTGTTCCGCTGCAATCAACGCTGTTCACCTTACAATTAGGCCCAATCGTAATATCTGTTCCATTCACTGTATCCGCTGTTACTCCGCTGATTTTTATTGTAGTAGCTTCGATCAGCTTAATATCAGACTTTGATGTCTTAAATAATTTTACAATTCGGTTCACAGGAAAATGTGTTTCAATTGTAATATTATCACCGTATACTTCTCTAGCGGAGATACATCCATCTGCTCTTAAGACATCAGCATAAATTTCTCCTCCGGTTCTAATTACGCCCTCACAGCTAATCTCCTCCGCTTCCAGCTTTGCGCCTTCTTTGATATTAAATACTCCTGAGACAATCACTTTCTTCGCTCTGATATTTGACTTAAAATCAGATACACCCTGACAGTACATTCTTCCTGCCTCAACTTCTCCACCGCAGGTGAATACTCCTTCAATCTCTATATCTTCCGCTTTTATATTTTCAGAGCAGCTGCTGACTCCTTCTAATTTAATACTATCGTATTCTCCGCCGCTAACTCTTCCTACACCTTCCAGCTTTAAACCTTTCATAGTATACCTCCATTTCCGCTATTCATAGCACTAACCTTTAGCCTATTAACATATATGATCCGTTAACCTATAAATATCTTATTTTATGAATAAATGCTTATACTTTATTTTTATCGAATCTGTAATTTCGCTCAGCGGAAGCTGCTCCTTCATCTCAATCTCATTATCAAAGTTCATAGCTACTAAGTTCGGAGTAAACACAGCATGATACTCTTCACCAATCAGAAAAACTGTGCAGAATATATTGACTGTTTTAAGCTGCATCGCAGCCGCTGCACTTTTTCGAAGCAGATTCTTCATAGCTTCTTGGGATAGGCCAATTCTCTTCGCTGTCTGAGAGATCGCGATGGTAAGTGCAACCTCAAAGAATTCAAAGCGGTCTTCATCAAATACCTCCGGAAGAATCTCCAGGAGCTCCTGATCAATTTCCTCAACCTCCATTAAATCCTTAACGCTAATCTTTTCAACAGATGACTCGGGAGAAAGAATCTTAGCCAGTTCTTCTAGAGAATAGATATCTTTTAGATCTAGAATTGATTTGATTCTACTCAATATCTGTTCTCTGGGGAAAAAAGTCTCCTGTCCAGTATATGCTGACTGCTTTAAAAACCATTCTTCCGGTATTAATCGCTCTCTCTTCCATCGATATAGCTGTCCATAGGATATACCAGTAATCGCTAGTAAATCTTTTTTTGAAATTAAGTTCATTTATACCACCTCCGTAACGTAACATTGTTTCGTTCTATAATATTAATGTAACATAACATTGTTTCGCTGTCAACCACATTTTTTCTTTCCTTAAACTATTCTTAAAATAGGTTGACACTTGGATTGCTACAAAGGATAATAGAAGCTATGAGAATTTTCATTTTTATTAATTAACAAACTCAAAATAAGAAAGGGCTTACATATGAAAAACGACTTATTTACCATTGGGCAGTTCACGGTGCATGGATATGGATTGATGATAGCAATTGGAGCCATCTCCGCTTATTTGCTCGCTGAATACAGAGCTAAGAAAAAGGGCTTACAGCATGAATTAATCTTTAACCTGTTCTGGTGGTGCCTTGGAGGAGGTATTATCGGTGCAAAGCTTCTATATCTAATCACTCAGATAAAGGAGATTATCGCTGATCCTTCCATCCTGCTCCAGTTTTCTGAAGGCTTCGTCGTATATGGTGGTATCATAGGCGGTATTTTAGCCGGATATCTTTTCTGTTTAAAGCATAAATTAAATTTCTTAAAATATTTTGACCTTGTTATGCCATCAATCGCGTTAGCTCAGGGCTTTGGCCGGGTTGGCTGTGTATTTGCCGGCTGCTGCTATGGAGAAGAAACAACAAGTGCCTTCTCCCTGGTCTTTCATGATTCAAAATTAGCGCCAAATAATGTTCCGTTAATTCCAACACAGCCCATATCAAGTATTCTTGACTTCTTACACTTTGCTATATTAATTTTTATAGCAAGACGAGTGAAAGTAGATGGTCAGGTTGCTGGTTTTTATCTGATTTTTTATAGCGCAGGACGTTTTATTTTGGAATTCTTCCGTGGAGACATTGAACGCGGTAGTGTAGGTGTACTATCTACCTCTCAATTCATTGCTATTTTCCTCTTCCTAATCGGTGTTGGAATCGTGGTGGTACGAGGCTTACAAACGAAAAAGGTGATTGTTGAGAATTCCTCAAGCGAGGAGGAGGAATAAATACACATCATCTGACGCTGTTAGAGAAATTATGGTAGACACTATGGAATGATCATATCTATGAATGAAAGCTAGACTTACAAGTCTCTATTCATTATATAATAAATGGGCAGTAATCCACTTGGTAATCATCAATATCCAAGTGGGTTACTGCCCATTTTATGAATTAATTTGAGTACTTTTAAAGTTAATTATAAGATCTGTTTCCTGTTATACTAGATATAGGCTGTTATTAAAAGCAACGGAAGAAGAAGATTCTTCGAATATTGATTCTATCAAATTCCCAGCGGTTTCTTCTCCAACGAAAACCTTCTACAAACTGTCTTCCGGCAAAGGTTGGAAAGAACCAAAAGCTATTTCCATTGACCAACCAGATAAAAGTAAATCGGAACATGCATCTTCTAAAATCTCCGGGTCTGACAAACATACGTTGACCATCAGGTCCCATAAATGCTCTTTGATCCATGGAAGGTCCTTCTGGAATAAAGCTCGGAGGGGCCGTTCTTGGCGCTGAACCCATTCCTCGTGGTGGTCCTGACGGTGTTCCTGGCCTTCCATCCCGATCTCTATCCCGGTCTCTATCTCGATCACGATCACGGTCTCTATCTCGGTCTCTATCCCGATCTCTATCCCGGTCTCTATCCCGGTCTCGATCATTTCTTCGATCCCTATTATCTATATTTCCCTGTGGAAATCCGCCCGGGAAAAATTGTTGGCTATTCATTTTCGCTTCATCATTAGATTCATTATTATTGTTGTATTGATGACTCAAGGTAACAGTCCTTTCATCTTATATTACTGATACTATTGTATGTATCAATGAATAAAAGGTGAGAATATCCAACGTAACTATGTCATTAAACACCAATATATAACTTTAAAAGTTTTAACGTATTCTCAATACCGCTTGTATGGGTTCGCTCCATACCATGGGATGCATGTACTCCTGGCCCTATTAAGGCACCTCTAATGTCATTTCCTCCCGATAAGGCAGCTGATACATCAGAGCCATAGTGAGGAAAGATATCAATAACATAGTCAATTTCATTTTCTTTAGCCAACGTAATCAGACGGCTGGTCATCTCATAGTCATATGGTCCTCTAGAATCCTTGGCACAAATGGATACGGTATATTCCGAACCGTTTAAATCATCTCCCACTGTCCCCATATCTATAGCCAGTAGCTCAGTAATATCCTGTGGTACCCAGCTTGCACCAAAGCCAACCTCCTCATAGTTACTGATTAATATTTTAAGATTATTCTCGGGCATAATATGACTTTCTGACATCTCCTTTAACATTCCTAAAATAACAGCAACTGAAGCTTTATCATCTAAATGCCTTGATTTGATAAAACCACTCTCCGTATACTGAAACTTTGCATCAAAGCTGATATAATCACCATGCTCGATTCCCAGTGCCAATACATCCTCTCTGTTTTTTACCGGCTCATCGATACGAATAATCATATTTCGTTCCGAACGCTCTATGGTACGAGCATCATCATAGCTGTGTACGGAGGGACTTTTGATTAGGATGGTTCCTGTATATTTTCGTCCATCTCTTGTATGGATATTACAATAAGCCCCTTCCACGCTATGCATGGTATAGCCTCCAATTAAGGTGAATTTTAAAGTTCCTTCCCCATCAATGGAGCGTACCATCGCTCCTAAGGTATCTACATGCGCTGATAATCCTATTGTTTTTTTGTTCTTTCCTTTGACTGATATAATCAAACCGCCCTTATTGGAATACTCACTGGTACACCCAAAGCGTTCTGCTTCTTCCTCCACAAAAGCCATAACTTCCTTCGTATATCCGGACGGACTGGGTATCGTTACAAGCTTTTCAATTGTTTTAATAATGTATTCTAATGTTTCCATGCTGATCTCCCTCGTGGCTTAAATAATATTTTTTCTATTATAAATAACATTATATAGCAACCTTTTTGTAAATACAACAAACAGCTTATCCTCTCCTTTATATCTCTGTTCTATATAGCTTTTTAATACAGTTTTTATCGTAGGGCTTAGCCTTGTAAAAGCATCCTATTGATACTATGTCATTCTTCAAAGAAAATATTAATCTATGTGTTATTTATATCAACTTTATTTAATTATGCAAAATTTCATATTCACATTTTTTTCACTTCTTCCACACATATCACCCACAAATCCAACTTATTATTAAGCTAAATAAATATCCATAGCTAAAGAGTTCAAATTTTTATTACACACCATTTTACAGGTAATTGCAAAATCATAAACATTTCCCGATTACCTAACTAATTTAAATAAGAGAGGATTCTATATGAAAAGTAAACCAAAGAATAAGCTTAAAAAATCTTTCTTCTCCATCCGCACGAAAATCACACTCTTGTGCATCTGTTCCATTATCCTGGCTGTGTTTGTCACCTGCTTTTATATGGTAAACATATCCAAAAAAGCAATCACAAATAGTACGGAAGTAACCATGCAGCAATTAGCTGACTCTTATAGCAGCAACCTGTCCGATGCAATCACAAAAACCAGCCAATCCGCTAATTTTATCATGAGCTCTGCCTCCATATCCACCTTCGTTGACTCGGAAGGTAAGGAAAATTCGGATCAGGTAGCAGAATTTGCCTCCATGTTTTTAAATTCCAATACTTCCTGTGAAGATATCAGTATTGTTAATAAATATGGAATTGTATTGTATAGCTCTAATACTGATCTCATTGGCACAGATTTATCCTCTGAAACCTATTTCACCAATATGGTATCCAGCGGCTTGAGCACCGAGGGTAATGTATTTAAATCGGATACTTCTGGAGAGGCTTGTGTAACCTTCGCTATTCCACTTCGTACTGACCTGCAGATCGGCTTCGGAGTAAATCCACAAACTATGG
>JAQZBD010000123.1 GCA_029239235.1 Herbinix sp. | reverse complement strand
TATCCATATAGTGATAGCACTCCATTATTTTATGATACCCAATTAGTGGATTGGCAAGGTTTGACCCATCAGGAATACGCAGCTTCACCACATCCATTTCTCCATAGGTTTTACCTTTCATCAGATCCTGAACCAGCTCCATCTGGATCTGGCTGCAGGTGCGTGCCAGATCATCCTTTTTTAGGGAAACCAGTACCGCCCCGTCATTATACCCTTCCCTGTCGGGGATGATGTTCATTACTGCAAACCCAACCCCGTAAAATACAAATAAGCTTATTCCGATGCAATGAACAAAATTGATATACTCCCAAGAAATCCACAGGAGGAGCATAGCCGTTACTGCTGTCAGGGTATTTAATACTACACCTCCAATTGTGGGCAGAATAAATGGGCAGGGTTCCTTGTTCGGTGGAAGCATAAGGCACTGTCCTAAGGATCCCCTGCCGAAGAAATAATGCCCAGCTTCATGTATCATTGTCTGCGCTACAAATGCCGCTGCCAGATAAAAGGTTGACCAAATCATCAATTCTATCACAATGTCTTCCTTCCTATTCCACGATGGATTGATAAATCACCACCTGTATGTTTCCCTGTTCGTCATACCTATAACTTTTCTTATATGCCGTCTGCCGAATTCCATAACCCGGTATATCTTCTGGATCATGCTCTTCCTTATCGATATTCTGCCCGTCTATCCTGATGTCATAATCCAGGCTCCCGTAAAGTGTCGCTGTAAGTTCTGTAGAAGTTATTGTTTCGAGCTCATCCGCATTGTACTGGAGATACACCTCATTATCCTCGTAACCCTGCTTTGTCACGCTTTCCAGTGTCAGCAAATACAGTTTTGAGTGGTAGAAAAGAAGAAAGGTTCCGATGCAGAATACAATAGCTGAAAATGCCATATAGATCAGTTTGTTTGCATGATTCATTTAGTCTCCGTTCATAAGGGCTAGTTGCAAAATGAAGTGCTTTTTGGCTATGGAATCATCTTGCAACTAACTCATTTTTTAATTTATTGTTGTACAAACACGATGCCTTCGATCACACCGTTTTCATTTTTCACAACATCTCCACGGAAATTCGACATCGGTTTTATATATCTTGTATCCGCAAAAGACATAATGTTACTGATATAAGTATTATTTGAATAAATGTTTGTGGAAGTGCTTGTTGTTACCGTAATATAAATTGGGGCAGTGTCTGCACTCTCATACTCACCGAGAATCTTCCGGATACAATTGACGACTTCACTGCCTTCTACTGTGACTGCGTCAAATTTCATTATTCCGCTATCTTTTATATCAACTGCAAAATCCTGCATCTGCTCCATAGCATTACTACCTATATCTCTTGCCATTCCTGTCGTCTGGAATCCCAACCATACGATAATACAGGTAATTATTACGGTTGCAGCCATGATTAAGATTTTAGTTGCTTCCGATAAATGATTTATTTTCATTGTTCCTACCTCATTTCTGCTGCTCAAATCTCAGACATACAATATTGCCATTTTTATCACGATAGTAGGAACCTAAAAAATTAGCAGATGTGTTGATATAGCCATACTGAGAATTATCCTTTGGTGGTTCCTTATCCGCCCCTTCCTCTGTCAATGTGAGTTCTTCATAATCAAATCGATGATTATATGCCATGGTAGCTCCGTCAAGGGTTGCAACTTCCAGTGATAGATAATCCCTTTCGTCAGTAACTTTTTTTATAATACTCACAACCTCACTCCCCTTTATGATGCTCCCCTCATAAAGGGATACGTCAATATCTGAGTAATCCGATACCATGCCAGAAAGCTGTCCGGATGCGGAACCAATACTTGATTTTCCTGAATTTGTTAGTTTGAACCCTACCGCACACAACACACATACGACGATTATCGTTGCTACAAGTAGGATTATCTTTACCGATTCACTTATGTTCATGGTTTTCAATACCGTTCCTCCTCCGCTCATAATCAGTTTTGGGTGAATTCAATACAAATAATAATATTGTTTGCATCTTTATAAACTTTTCCGGAGAAGGATGCCTGAGGATTGATGAAGTGATGCTCCGCTTTGTTCGTCGTTAGTTGAGCATCTGCGTTTCCAGTCTTTTTTGTTCCGAGCGCTGCTGCTGCCGTACTTGTCTCAGGGGTAAAGCCATAGTTATAGTCCCTATTACTGTCTGCATTCGTGCTTACCCTGATAGCCACATATTCTTCGGAGTTAATCACTTTTTTGATAAGGTTTACTACCTCACTTCCCTGGACGGTTGATCCGTCATAAATTGCTTTATCGATATCTGAATATTGCGCATAAAACGCATACGATAATCACGGTTGCCACTAATATCATAATTTTGGTGGCCTCACTTAAGTTATTTACTTTCATCTGTTTTCTCCTTAAATTTAGTGTTTGACATTTATTAAGTATCTGATCCCTTGATTCTACTGTTCCTTAATTTTGCTGTTCCTTGATTTTGCTGTTTCTTGATTTTGCTGTTTCTTGATTTTTGCTGTTTTTAATTTTTGCTGTTTTTTAATCATTATTTAGATGCTACAATTTAATAAGTCTGCATCATTTCCTGAAAGGTTGCTAACGCTCAGCTGCAATTTCATCAAATGCCTTATAAATTGCAACATCATCACAACGAATCAGATTATTGACCAGTCTTTTGAAGGGTTCAAAAGCTTCACCGTCTCTCATCCGCTCCAGTGCTTCCACATCTCCGCTATTATAGTCATTAATACATTCTTGCAGCGGTTGTTTAAATGCTACCGCAAACAATTCCATCTCTTCTAAAAGTTGTTTCACTGTAATATGGTCACAGTACATCAGCATATAAATAATAGCATTTAATTGATTTACCTCATCCTCCATATTCATTTGCTGGATACTCTTTTTATAAAGAATAAGCCAATATGGAAGATAAAAAGCTATTATACTGATTCCGATGCAGATGATTAATTCGTACCACTGAAAATATTCCATTTGATATTTATTAATTCTGGTCAATACTTCGTCCACAATTGCATCATTTACTTTTTCTTGGTGAAAGGTACCTTGTTTGACTAAAGCCATCAGAATTTCAGATTTTTCCAGAGGTTTTATTTTAAGATAACTTGATATAGTTTCAAGAATTGTTTCTTTTACAATTTCCCTCTGTGATTCGTTCACAGTAACGATTTCCTGGGGTAACTGGGCAACCTTGTGTATTAAATTGTACTGGTTGATCTCATGAAGATAAATGAAAAATAAAATCATACAAAGACCTGTTATAGCCGAAAAAAGCATTCTTTTTAACAATAACTGCCTCGAAGTAATTGTTTCCCCAAGTCTTTTTAACACTACCTGGAGTTTTGCCATTCTTGAATAATTTTTTTCTGTATAATTATCCAAAGCTTTTCGAATCAATCCCACCTTCTCAAAATGTTTTAATACCGAATGTTCTTGAGGTATCGGCATTTTCATTTCCTTCAGCTTGTTGTTTAATATGTAAATAAATAATGCTGTCAGCAACGTTATCAATACATAGATGATTCCTGAACTTCCATTATAAAAACTATCCATCTCCGGGAGCATGGATAATCCATAGTTTTTAATTGCATCTATTGGCACGCATACTGCAATTGCTACAAAAGTAAAGCCTGAGAATTTATATCTGATTTTCTTTATTTTTATGATTTCGTTATTGATCTCTTTCTTTAGATTGTCCAGATTCGCTGTGAATAAATTTTGACCCTTCACTTCCTTATCGCTATACTCAACGACATTCATACAAAGGGAAAGAAACATTTTCATATATCGATTATGCATGGAAGCATTATAAGCAGCTGCATCTTCTTTGAGAGAACTGGATATTATAACTTCATATATCTTTTTTGCATGCAGCTTCATTTCCAGGCTTTTTGTATCCTGAAGCGCCAACAAAATAGCATCATCCACCATTTGGTTTAAGTAAAAATTATGCCTCACATTAGAGAAAAACACACAGAGCTCTTCTAGTATCTTTAGCTCCAGATTCACTGTCATAAACACTACAATTTCCGTATTCATTACATATACCAGTAATAGCGCCACTGCTGCATTATTGAAATTAGGCTTGGCCACAAAGATTAGCAAAATAATAATCGCGCAAACTAACCAGGTAACAGCTACTGTCCCAACTGTTTTTCTTCTTATGTCATCTTCCTCTCCAGGATATAATAGCTCGTAAAATCTCCTGATCCGACGGGTATAGCCGGCAGTTACCGCTGATTGCATCAGCATATGGTAAAGCTTACGATGAATATTCTTTCTGGGTCTTTCCGCTAAGGAAGCTCCATAATTACGCTCCGTTCTCTGCTTTCGATCTAAAATCTCAAGCAAATAGAAGACTATGGGCAGTATAAGAAAAACTGCTACCCCCATAACAAAGAGTAATTTTTTATCCATTAAGAAGCACCTCCCAAGCTGTTAAACTCAAGGAAGCGTGCACCATCCTCCTTACTGAGATTTTTAATTATTCTGCTCACACATCTTTCTGAAAGGGGGTTCTTAAAGAGATACCTGCCATCCTCAAAGGTAATAATTTCTCTGGTTGTAAAAGCCCTTCTTCTTGCAATTGTCTTGAGTGACTCTGAGATATCATCCCAACGGTTACCGGTATTAATGTTTGCTCTGTTACTTGGTAATATCTCAGTGATATAGCTGATATGCCGCTTACCGTCTGCTGATTTTTCCCAATGGATGTCAATATGAATGGCATTTGCAACCTGCTCTTCCGCTGTCATTTCATTACGAAAGCTTCCATAGGTTGATAGCGTTGCATTACGAAAATAATCTATCGTGTCCTCTGGAGATATGGTATGCACTGTCCCTATGGTGCATTTCGTTCCAGCCTGAGTTAGCGTGATATATGCATTTGCTTGCCTTGCGTCTGCGATTTCCCCCAGAATCATAACCATACCATCTGTTTTTTTCTGTATATTAATCGCATCAAGAAGACTTACCTCCTGTGTTCCTCGAAAGGGTACTACATTAAGCTCTGGGTATAAATTATTTAACCACAGCTCATATTCTGCTTCCGTGGTACGGATCTGATAGCGTTGGTCAATGAATTGAAGCATCCCCTTTAAAAATGTTGTTTTTCCCGAACCTTGATCTCCGGATACGACCATATTCAAAAGCCCTTTCACCATCCATTTCGTCAGTTCAATCACTACTCTATTGTTATCATCAATCAATAGATCAGTTAGCGTCATCGACTTTGAGCTCTCAAATTTACGAATAAAAAATGCCCATCCAGAAGTTAGTTTTGGTCTTGTCACCACCACACGACTTCCGTTAAATAGATAGGATAATTTAAATCCATTCGAGGAGGTAAGATGTCCAATATTATCATAGCGGTATAGGTTTTTGCATACGCGAATCAGTTCACTCCGACTTCCAAAACCAAGAAAAGATAAACGTACTGACTTACCCTGAATAATAATCCATACGCTATCAAAGGATTTCTGGTCAATTACGTTTGATGTCCCAAGTACCTCCTCCATATAATTATATTGATCATTGGTGATTCCGCTTGTCCCTCCTGAGATTCCATCGATCGCACATTGGTAAACCAATTCATCAACACATCCATATCCATATGCTACTTGAAATACTCTTTGAACCACCATTTCAAGCTTCACTACATAAGATATGTTACCCCGAAACCTAGCGTAGGCAGCCAAAATATCTTCTTCTGATATTTCATAATATTCCCCGTTCTCATTATTCTTTAAATACTCGATGCACTCCTCCTTCATCAATACACCAAAAGCATTAAGCCCATGCTGGATTCGATATGCCTGAAGGAGTATCTCAAATTTATCCTGAGCGGTGAGCTGAACCTGATTATGAAAGGGTATTACTTGATCGATGGTATTCTCATTAATACCTAACTTATTCTGCAGCAAATCTTTAAGGTAGTCTTTAATAAACTCTTTTTCTCCGATATTTCCTTGAGCACAGGATCTTAGCGCTGTACTAATCCTGGCTTTTTGCTGCTCTCGTTTCTTCATTTCACTTTTGCTGATATAAAGTTCCAATAAATTTTGATTTATAATCTCGTTAAGCATGGTTTTTACCTGCTCACATAGATAAGGAATTGCGTACTTATTTTCCATATCCGTTTCTTCTGGTTCTTCTTCCTTCTTAAAGATAAAGAAAATTGACAAAAATGCAGCTATTATTAATAAAGCTATGATTATCGTATTATTCTCTAGGTGCATCCAGGCTTCTCCTTTCCCAAGGATATTTATAATCTGTCAGATTAAGAATCTTTTCGGCTGCACTTAAGGACTTACTTATAAAATAGTGATTGTCACTCAAGTTATTCGTATTCAAATTCTTTTTTATAAATTCTATGACACGGCTATCAATTATTGCATCCTTAAATGCCGTATTATAAGGAATGACTCCAGAGTTGGCCTTCGTGATACCTGCATACTTTTTTCTGATATTATTGATATTGTATTTTGAATTTAAATCATAGGCTCCAAAAAGAAAGAACTTCTTTCCGGGAATCATTTTGTCATAGTGTTTAAAATACAGATTAATAATTTCGAGATTCTGACTTAAATTAATCACAGTAAGCTCTGCTTCCTGCACAAGCCTGATTGACAACTCCTTCATACCAGGATTCGTATCTACAAAAATATAGTCATAAAATTGATCCATCGCCACAAATATTCTTGGTATCACCATACCAATGGAATAGTCGAAAGATTCCCTATTTGTCTTAGTCGTTCCCGGCAACAGACTAAGCCTGGTATTATTCAGGTTTATACAGCAGTTTTCAACCAGCTCCCTATCCAGTCGTTCCGCCTTAAAGTTTCTAACCAGTGCATCAATACCCACATCCAAAAAATAATCGGAAGCTGATTTTGAATTTCTTTCAATCAGTGGTGCTTCTAAATTGTTATAATTAAAATGAGTCTGAGTTACCAAACAGTTTTTCTTATATACGATTGAGCTTAGAAGAGAAAGAACCAGTATATTACTTGTCAAACCAGTCTGCCCATGCACCGGTGACCAGAAAACAATTTTCATTACGTACCCCCTCCTCTGCTTGCTGCTTTATATGCATTATGAATCTCCCGCTTGGTTGCCTCCGGACACAGCTTTTTGAGTTCATCCAGCAGGTATTTTTTCATAGTTCCAGATAAGAGCTTAAACTTGAGTGATTGAACATTCTGACATAATAAGGCGTTAAACTGATCGTTCTCGTTCATATCAATAATTACTGTTTCTGTCTTATCCAGCAGTCCATCCATTTCTGCACTGAGTAAATCCAAGTTTAAATAGGAAAATACATTATTTCGAATCACCAGAGTTCTTCTCGTACATAGACTTTCACTCATAATCCGTTTCACCGCCTCTATATTTTGAATAAAAAGATCTGTTACGTACACCTCTTTATTCGTTGAACCTTGATAAGGTGGCTTAGTTAATCCGGCTGAAACAAATACGGTATCGTAATTATTGAGTACCTCTATCCCCGGTAAGAAAAAGGCAAAATCTATTCTACGATAAGTAATGATATCCCTCTTAGCTTCTAACCCTAACGGTAACTGAAGCATGCAAGAAAAAGGGCATTGCTCCACCTTATCATTATCCTCGATAATCAATACCTTTTTTTGCAGTTTCTTCAAAACACATGCCTGATAAAGAATAAGATCGAAACAATTTAGCCCAATATATGTAATTACTTCACTCACCATATTCAATATCCCTCTCTATAGCCTCCTGTTCCTCGGAATAATAGAAAAAATCCGTACTTCCGAGTTCATCCTCATCCCGATTCTCCTTCCTATCTACTTTGCTATCTACTTTGCTATCTATTTTGTTATCTGTTTTGCTATCTACTCCTCTATTCTCATTCTCATCAGCTACACTATCTACGCCTCCAACTACTTTTTTACCTTCTTCTATATTTTCTACTCTATCTTCTTTTATATCTACAACAGCTTCATCGCCATCTTCTTCGTTTGTTTCAACTTCCGAGGTCTCGTTAGCCGAAAGCTCAGGGAATTCACCCGCAGGGACATCCCAACTAATTGCACTAACATCCAGGTCAATGCTATTGGCCAATCGGTTTTCTAGTGCTTTACGTACCTCTCTATTTAATTCCTGCGAACAACGATCTACAATATTGGGATCCTTTTCGATTAATGAAAGAATTGAAAGACTTGGTGTATAAGTGATTACTGATGCATCTTGAATGTTTGGTTCAATGTATTTGGTAACATATAATTTTGATCCGCTGTATAGACTGGCATCAACAATTCCTGCTGACATCCGGAGTATCTCTTCTGCCTCCAACCACAAGAATATACTAGCTGTCTCAATCGATAATTCCTTTATTACTTTTTTGGATAATACCACATAGCTCTCCCCGTTAGGGTATAAAATTCTAATATCTACAGTATCATCCTTTTCAATATTAGAGTTTAGGTGGATTACATCATACTCCGTTTCTCGAAGATTAGCTGATATGGAATTATCCGCCACCATCGTGTCTAGTACCTGAGTGCCCTCCGGTATGTTAATCAGTGCCAGCTTCCCTATCTGTTCCTCACTAAGAAAGACATCAACTGGCTGTGATGAATATACCTTTTTCTTCACCAGATCCTCCTTGGTAATGACATCCCCAGCCAGGATATTTGCTGTAGCAACATATATATTTCTTTGATTTTGTTCCATTTCTCTGTTAGCCTCAGTCAAAAGCTTCTGATATTCCTGCTTGATTTGACTTGTGATAACAATTGTTGTTAATATTGCTGCTCCTCCGATTACAATAATGCATAGAACAGCAACAATGATGTATTGCTTCGTTGTTCTTTTTAATCTGCCCTGTATCCTCATATCTCACCCCTTAAGATTAATTTTATAATCAGAAAAATCAATGCCGTAATAAAACATATCGCTATACCAAATAGAATGAATACCAATTGTTTTCTATCTTTCTCGGGTTTAATTCTCCGCTTTTTTTTTCGCTTTAATGGCCTGGTATTACTTATTAATCCATTGACATTTAACAGGCCAAAAAACATGATTACCCCAATGAAAAATATCGCAATAATTCGAAGAATCTCTATTTCATATGAAAACACAGTAACTCCTCCTTGTTGGAAGAATGCCCTCTTTCTACGACCTTTTCCTTCGGTATCACGACTGACAGCTCCTTATTCCTTTCGGATTCAACTGCCTTCTTTAGAATAAGATAGGTAGCCTTTTTGATTGCATGCATGAATAGAAAGTTAGCACTTTCTTTCCCACAGTTATTATTATGATCGATAAAATCCTTTACCTCCCCGTTTCTACAAGCAATCTGGAATAGTTCATTTTCTGGAATTGCAATAAGCTTATCGAGTGGCAGGTCATACCTAAGGCATATTTTCTTACTCGACATACTTGTGTGATATTCATATTTACTAATTAGAAAGACTGATTTGGATATTAATGAGGAATAGTTTTGAAAGAAATCTTCTAAGATACTTTGATTTTGACATAGATTTACTACGATTAGATCGGCTTTTTCTAGAATCGTTTTAGTGCTCGGATTTTGATGGCTAGCTGTATCAATAAAACTGATATCCGCATATTCCTCCATCATTTTCAACAAATACTCTATACCATGTTCGAATTCATAGTCAAAAATTTCATTATGGATTATACGTCTTTGGGGAATATAGTATAACCGGTCCGGTATGATTTGCTTTAAATAGGAATCCAGAATATCATCGGTACTATCTCCCCGATAGATTTTTCGAATTAGACCCTCCATACCATTTCCGTCGTAATAGTTCGTTCCCACTTCATTGACAAAGCTGATATTCTCTCTTCCATAAAATGCAGCTTTCAGATTACCTCTACTCAGATAATTCTCCATCATGACTACGGAATACGGATAACGGATTACACAGGTCATACTGATGGCAGCCATATTGGCGGTGACTGAGCATTTTTCGTTTGCATTACTCCAAAATGCAATGATCAAATAAACCCCTCCTTGGACTATTAAATTTTATTTTGGGAAACTAAAAGATAATTCATATCTTGGATAAGTTTTATCAGGCCTAATAAAACCTTATTATGAATGATCGGAAAATGAAAAGAATGTCGGTCAAGATCAAATTACAAAGAAAATTAACAAGATATGTATATCATAATCGAAACACTAAAAATTGTAAATGATTATATTAAGGAATTTTTCTACATATTTTTTTAGGTTTTTTGTGCTATATTTACAAATTCATCCATTAGCTGGATGCTTTTATTTACAGTAATTAGTTAGAGTGTTACAATAGGAACAAGTTTGCTGGTATTCACTCCCTATATAATGCAAAGGAGGAATACATGAAAAACATCGTAAAAATTCTATTAACTCTTATCTTATGCTTTAGTTTTTTTAACTTCTCCATACCATCTCAGGAAGTTCCTGCATTAACCTCAGATCTAGCATTTATTATATTATCTCAATATAAGGCAACCCTTGATATCGGAGATGAACTCTATATCGTGGCGGTAAGTTCGACGGGTAAGTCAGTAACCTGGAAAAGCAGTGATTCAAAAATAGCTTCCGTTAATACCTACGGAGTTATTACGGCGAAAAAAGCTGGCACCGCAATTATAACAGCAAAGATTAAAAATGCGGAAGCCTCGTGCCAGGTGGTTGTCAATAAAACTAAGGTTTCAATAAGCAAGGAAAAGGCAAGTATTGAGCATGGTGAAGCACTGTCTCTGTCTGCCACCACCTCCAACGATTCTCCTGTAACCTGGAAAAGTAGTAAAAAAAGTATTGCAATCGTAGATGAATATGGTAAAGTGACGGGTATCAAGCCTGGTGAGACTACCATAACTGCTACCGCCAACGGTACCAGCGCAATCTGTCAGGTGACCGTCAAGCTCCCTAACGTTCAGTTAAATAAAACCTCAGCAACTCTATATCGTGGGAACACACTTCAATTAAAAGCAACGATCTCTTCCTCTGCAAAACCCACGTGGAAAACAAATAAAAAGAGTGTGGCTCTTGTAGACGCTACAGGAACTGTAACGGCTATCAAGCATGGTGCAGCCATCATTACTGCAACCGTAGACGGAGTGACACAAACTTGTGAGATTACTGTTCAAAAACCTGAGATTACCCTAAGTTCAACTGAGTTGACACTAAAAAAGGGAAGCAGCTCTAACCTCACAGCAAGCGTTTCCTCAGGGAATCCTCCAACCTGGACCTCCAGCAACCCGAATATAGTTTCTGTAAATGCCTATGGAGATATCAAAGCATTACAAAAAGGGAAGGCTTATATCTATGCTGCCGAGGATGGTACTAAGGTGCGATGCTCTGTATCCGTTACTGAGTAATCTCTGTTATGATTGTTTTTCTACTGTTTTACTAAAACTATCAAATCATGAATCCTGTTCTGTAGTTTAAGAAATATCGTAAAATGGTGGAGTCTTGAGCTTGAAGTAAAGTAACTAATATCTTACCATATACTCATACGAAGTGAATCCAGCAAACGAATCTTCTAACCAATATAACTGAGTTGCAACCACTCCCTTAACCTTAGATCAGCTTTAACAGTTCCTCAGCCCTAACTGCCCAGGTATGCTCTTCCTTGGCTTTTTGATAACCTCTGTCTGCAATTAGTTGCATTTTATCTATATCCTTTAGTAAGCCTTCTACCATCGTTGGCAACTTATTTAATTCATTTAGTCGATAGAAGATAATTTCTTCACCTTCCCTTAAATGATTGGACATCCATAGACTTTCATCACTAATACATACTGCCCCATTCACCATGGAATTAAATACCCGGTCATGAGCACCTTCCTTAAACCAGGGCATGACATTCAATGAGATCTTACTATCAGCAATTGCATTAAGACATCCTAGAGAATCCTTTGCCCCCAGATGTATTATATTCTCAGGATGCTCGCATTCCAACAGCTCCCATCCGCTTCCAACGACATGGACTTTAAACCCGTGATCCACAAGTACCTTCACTACCTCACCCCGGAAGTAGAAACGTACATATAAATCTATGAATATCATTTTCTCCATACACAAAAGTAAATCCTGGTCACTGATGTACGGCATATCAAGTTTCAGATGCTTTTCAAAGGCTTCCTCCATCCCAAGACCTGGGTTATCAATTAGATCATGGATAATCCTATAATAAAACTGGGTATACTCCTCATCAATTCGCGTGATATGCTTTTCGAATTTACAGGGCGGTGTATAGTGTCCCGTCATTACAATATCCATACTACGCTGGGCTATCTTTTTATGTAGAACTTCTGTACCTGCAAGAGGTAGAAGCGGACCTCGCTTAATCTCAGGGAAAAACCTTTCAATATATCGGTCATGTCCCTGATCAATACATAGATTATAATAGAGCGGAGGCATGGAACTAAGATATCTATGATAATAAAAAGGATGATCCAGCATGATATTATAGCAAGGAATCTCCCACGCTTCCCAGAACAGCTTACCATCTTGATAGAATACCTTTTCATCATTTAATCCATGATAATTAAAGGTTACCATAACGGTATTTCTTCTTTCAATAAACTCACATAACCTTGTAAATTCTTCCTCTTCGTTCTCAAGTTGAAAAAGGAACACACTATGTCCTAACTGTATAAAGGTCTTTTCCATTTGCTTTGTGAAATACTCTGTTGTTTCAATTCCACCGATAAACATCACTATTTTTTTCATTGCCAGGTGTCCTTCCCATAAAATTAGTCGTGTTTCATTATACTCCTCAGAATCGATAAAATATAGCATTATTTGTACTGCTCTTGAAAACTCACATTTTACATTGTAATCTGCTTGAAATGTCCAGAAATAGGGAAGAATTAAGTCACCAGGCTTCCGATCAGCAATTTTTTCTTGAATATCCGGACATCATGGAATATACTGTATTTATTGGAGATTAATAACACTAAACTTTGTTTTATAAATTAATCAATATGAATGAATATGGAATTTGATTTAGGAGGTAACATTTATGCAATTGGAGCAATTACAAAAAGATATGATAGCAGCTATGAAAGCTCATGATAAGGTTCGAAAGGATGCTATTTCTACCTTGGTATCAGCTGTGAAGAAAATGGCTATTGATGAGGGTTGTCGTGAAGATATTCCAGCCGAATTAGTTGACCGTGCTATCTTAAAAGAATTAAAGCTTGTAAAAGAACAGATTGATACTTGCCCTGCTGAGAGAGTAGAGTTGAAGGCAGGCTATCAAGCAACCCACGACGTCATCCAAGAATATGCCCCTGCCATGATGTCTGAGGAAGAAATCACTTCTTTTATCACCGGCAAATATGCTGATCTTGTAGCTACCAAGAATAAAGGTATGATTATGAAGAGTATTATGGGTGAGTTAAAGGGTAAAGCTGATGGCAAATTGATCAATGAAGTTGTTGCAAAGCTTTGTCAGTAACCGATTTCAATAATGTT
>JAQZBD010000122.1 GCA_029239235.1 Herbinix sp. | reverse complement strand
GCATCACAATCCAGAGCATCAACGGTCTCCTCTAATACGATACAAAGCTTTGCCTGACGTTCAATTAATTCATTATTTATAAAGTCCGGAATGTTTCCATAGCCTTTGATTTCTTCCATTTTAGCAGCAATCTTCTCCTGATCATCATAGCTCATTGCTTTAAAGATGATCTCTGAGAAGTCTACTGTCTGAACAGCGATACGGTGCTTTTGCAGAATTTTCTCTGAGAAGCGTACGGTATTAAATGCGATTGGACGTGCTCCCAGCATAGCGATACGGGAACCCTTTAAGCCATTCACTACGCGACAGACACCTGCGAACTTCTGAAGATCCTTCTTAAATTCCTCACTATCAATCTTACAGGTATGTAGCTCTGTTAAGGAGTATTTAATATTTCTCTGATACAGGTTATTGCAAAGGGAAAGCTTACCGCAGAAAGCATCACGGCGGTTGTTCATATCCATCTTATCCCAATCATCATCACAAGCCTGGATTAAGATCGGTACATCAAGTCCTGATAACTGAATTGCTTCTGCAACACCGAGTTCTTCACCAAAGTTGGGAAGAATAACGATAATTCCATCAATAATATCACTGTTTTTCTTAAATAAGTCCGCACATACTTTTGCTTCCTCATAGGTTACAATTGCGCCGTATTCTGTATCGCTTTCACCTACCATTACATAGTCATGACCCATGGAATCCAGAAGGCCTGTGATCTTTTCACGTGCTGTCTTTACCAAATGAGATGGGAAAAAGCCTCTTGTTGTAACAATTACACCAAAGGTTTGTTTCTTCATAGTTACCTCCACTATTTTTAAATATTTTTTAACTATAGCTCTGAATAGTTAATTAAATTGCTTTAAATTATTGTTCTAAGTACTTTGAATCGTTAGATCAATTTCTCTGAATAACTGGATTAATCTCTTTGAATCATTGGATTACCTTAGTCTACTTATTTATTTTAAAAGCATGTTTACTGCATTTTTCCAGCCTTCGTAATTCTTTTCCCGTTGTTCTGATGCCATAATTGGCTTCATTGGAGTGTGAAGGTCTCGGGCAAATATCGTTTCTGAGGTAGCACAGCCGGAGGCAATGGATGCCAGATATGCAACACCTGCAGCGGATAGTTCTTCAATTTGAGATACCGCAAGATCGACGTTCAGTATGTCTGCTACGAACTGCATTAAGAACTGATTCTTTGTTGCCCCGCCATCTACAGAAAGCTTATGTAGCGGGTTCCTACAGCAGGTGTTTAGTTCCTCGACAATATCCTTGATTTGAAAGGCAATGGCTTCTAAACCCGCACGTACAATATGCTCTTTTTTTGTGGATGCTGACATTCCGCACAGGATTGCCCTTGCTTCATTATTCCAGTAGGGCGCTCCGAGTCCGGAAAATGCGGGTATCAGATAGACACCGTTAGTACTTTCGGTAGTTGCCGCTATTTCCTCAGATTCCTTGGCATTTGCAATTAATTTGATATCATCTACCAACCACTTGATAATGGCGCCGCTATAGTTAATGTTACCTTCCAAGGAATAGTTCACCTTTCCCTCAATTCCCCAAGCCAGGGATTCCACTACCCCCTTTGAGGTTACTTTCGGGCGGTCTAATCCGGCATTCATCATGACGGAGGTTCCGGTTCCAAAGGTTGCTTTAGCAGTAAAGGAGCTGTGGCAGCCATTTGCATAAAGTGCTGAATGGCTATCCCCCATGATTGCATGAATTGGGGTAGGTGCGTCAAATAAACCTTCCAGCGTGGTGTATCCAAAGATACTGTCGCTATACTGTATCGTTGGGAGGGCAGATTCCTTGATACCAAAGAGTTCAACCATATCCTTATCCCACTGCAGGGTATCCAGATTTAATAATTCCGTTCTAGAGGCATTGGAGTAATCTGTTTTAAACTCTTTTCCTTCTGTTAGTTTATATAACAGCCAGGCATCAATATTACCGCAGTATAATTTGTCGTCCTGCAAAAGCTCCCTGGCTTCACTAACATTACGTACAATCCAGGCGAACTTTGGTGCTGAAAAGAAGGGCGATAAATTCAGACCGGTAACACGGCGAACCAGCTCATCCTTTCCAGCTTTTTTAATTTCATCGGTGATATACGCTGCACGACCGCACTGCCATACAAGAGCATTGTATACGGGCTCGCCGGTCTCTTTATTCCAGCAGACTGCTGTTTCCCGCTGATTTGATATTCCCACAGCTTTGATAAGGGACTTATCAATCTTGCTTTCTTCTACAACTTTCTTACAAGCCTTTACTGTATTCTTATAAATCTCTACCGGATCATGTTCAACCCAACCCTTTTCATTGGTGATCTGGCGGTGAGGAATATCGGTGCGAGAGACTAACTCACCATTAGCTGTAAACAGAATGGCTTTTGTTCCCGCCGTACTTTGATCAATTGCTAGAATATACATAGGTTCCTCCGTTATTAACAAACTTACCTTCTATTGCAGCAGGCAATGTACCCCTTTCGTAAAGGAGCCACGCCTTCTGCCATTCATATCTTATCGCAGCTGGCTATGTCCCCACTTTAGTTACTAGCACAAGCCTTCTGCTTTCCATATCTTATTACAACAGCTTTTTCGCCTCACTGGCTACATTCTCCGGAGTTAATCCGTAGTGTTCAAAGAGTTCTTTTGAATTACCTATCTTAACTTCCTCATCCGGGAATCCAAGAATTTTAACTTTTGTTGGAGCCAGTTCACTTACTACATGAGTAACCGCTTCACCAAGTCCACCATAGATACTATGCTCTTCGAGTGTAATAATTCCCTTTGTTTCCTTCGCAGCTTTAACAACACTTTCAGTGTCCAGAGGCTTAATTGTAAACATATCAAGTACTCTTGCACTGATTCCCTGTTCTTTTAATTTCTCCGCTGCTTTTTTTGCTACAATAACCGTCTCACCGCAGGCAATGATCGTAATATCCGTGCCGTCATAAACCTGCTTTGCTTTTCCGATCTCAAAGCTTTCTCCGGCCTCATATACGCTCTCTACATCCCCGCGTCCCATCCGCATGTAGGTAGGTTGGTGGGTTTTTGCCAGATACTCTGTAAGATACTCTGTCTGTATATTATCCGAAGGAGCCAGCACCAGCATATTAGCCAGAGCTCTCATACTTGCATAATCGTGTAAGGAGGTATGGGTTCCGCCAAGGGGTCCGTAGCTAACACCGGAGCTGACACCTACAATCTTAACATTAGTTTTATTATAGGCAACGTCTACCTTCACCTGCTCAAAGGCACGTGCTGCCAGGAAACAGGCAGGCCCTGTAACAAATACATTGTTTCCATCCTTTGCAAGACCACTGGCAACACCAACTGCGTTCTGCTCTGCAATACCACATTCAATAAAGCGCGTCGGAAATTCCTCTGCGAATTTTCCTATGGTTACACTGCCTCTGGAGTCTGTCGCAACTGCATAGATCTTATCATTCTCTCTTGCTAATTCAAGTAATTTTGCTGTAAATGCTTTTCTGCAGGATACCTTTGCCATGTTACTCCACCTCCAGCCCTTTCTTTGTTAAATCTGACTTCAACTGTTCATATTCCTCTGCATTCGGAATATTATGATGCCAATCCGCTTTATTTGCCATAATGGAGGAGCCATAGCCTTTAACCGTATTCGCAACAACCACTGTAGGCTGCTTAGCTTTACGTTCCTTCAGTGCCGGAAGTAATTCCTTATACTTATGTCCGTCGCAGGTTATGACGTGACATCCAAATGCCTGATACTTCTCAGCCAGATTATCCAGAGGCATGACATCCTCTGTACTGCCGCTGATTTGCAGTCTATTTCGGTCAATAATCATTGTCAAATTGTCTAACTCAAATTTAGATGCTGCCATTGCAGCTTCCCAAATGGAGCCTTCTGCTTGCTCACCATCCCCCATGAGTACATAAACATGTGCATCCGACTTACGATTCTTAAGAGAGATTGCCATTCCAACTCCTGCAGACAAGCCATGTCCAAGGGCACCTGTTGCTATTTCAATTCCGTTAATACCTTTTGTTGGATGCTCTGCAAACTTTGTTCCGAATCTGGTATAGGTATCGAGCTCTGCCTTATCATAGAAGCCACAGTCTGCCAATACCGTATATAGAGCCTCGGAGCAATGCCCCTTACTCAAGATAAACCGATCTCGATCCTCATGATGCTCCTTAATCTTTTGTACATCCATTACGCAGTAGTATAAGCTGGTCAGAATATCCATACAGGACATACTTCCGCCAATATGACCGGATTTCTTGCTATACACCATATCCAGAACTTCTAATCTTCGATCAAATGCTATCTTTTTTAAATCCATCTGCCTCTTCCTTTTCTAAATATTCGTCAACAGTTCTAACATCAATTACCCAAAGTAATATTTAAATTTTGCACACATATCATCCAGAATAAATCTTGCATCAACCTCATCGTAAACACGAATCATCCTGCTGCCTGGCTTCGATAGATCATAACTTCCATCTGGAAGGAGATCACAGGGAGCGGAAGTCATATGCCATTTCCCTATACTGGGGTTATGAAGAAGTCCAACACAAGGGGAATCCCCTAAGGACCAGGTTTCTGCATTGCAAAACACCTCTACATCCGTACGATCCATCCTCATAAAATCAGGTGCGTCCGGATCAATATTACCCTCGGCCTTCTCTAACCCTTCCGTTACAATGGCACGAATACTATTCATGATTCTTTTTCCCTTTATCATGGTGTTCTCATATAGGTACTTACCGATTTCTCCGCAGGGATAGATTCTTGTTAGAATCTCCATGAAGGAAAATCTCATGGTGGTGTATACATTCATAGGCACCTGCCATAATTTCAAATCTGATTTAAATAGAATTCTTGCTGCAATCAAGTCATTGTTCTGGTTAAATTCCCTGCCTCCCTTCGGGTAAGCACCGCCACCGATCCAGATTACAGTCAGCCGTTCCGCAATCTTAGGCTCCATCAGATAAGCACAGGCGATATTCGTTACTGCTCCCTGATGACATACGAATAAAGGTCTTGGGTCATCCTTCATTGCTTCTTCTATAATGAATCTGGCTCCTTCATTCTCAATCGGCGTATGCTCTTCCACAAGTGCTGTTGGTGCTCCATGAAGAATATTCACCTCACCCTTAAGTCCCATAAGCTCTGTTACCTTGACAATCTCATCATAGCTGTCTTGTTCAGAGTTTTCTTCTCCGTAATGAGTCGCTATAATCCCTTTAATATCAAGCTTGGGAGTCATAAGAAAATGTGCCACCGCATATTGATCATCGCATTCACAATTACAATCCGTGTCAACAATTACTCTTAATCCTTTTTCAAATGGAAATGGAACCGGCTTTTCTTTTAACATGATGTTACCTCCACATTGTATCTCTTATTTACCATAGCAAAGATCTAATTTTGCGAACAAATCACTGACACTCATCCTTGTATCGATGGAATCATATACACGGATTTCTTTTCCTTCCGGGTTCGGGGAATAGGTTGCATTATCATTGATGAAGGGAGCTTTCTCCATATGCCAGGATACTCTCTCTCCATTCTGTAATAAAACAGACAGAGTTGGATTATCTCCGATGCACCAGGACTCTCCGTGAGGGAAAGAATGGCTTGCCATTTGTGGGTTGTTACCCGCTTTGTCATTCACTTCAAACATCTGCTCGCATAAGTATGCCCCTAAGTCTCCGCAGGGTTTTACATATTTAATGAGCTCTGCAAAGCTGATTTCAATTGTCTTATATGTATTCTTTGGTACCTGCCAAACAGTAATTGGACTCTCAAACACCACATTTGCAGCCTTTATATCCTGCTTCAGATTGAATTCATCGCCTCCCGCCGGATAAGCACCTCCGCCAATCCAAATTGCTATGATACGCTCTGCAATCCTTGGCTCCTTTAAATACGCGATAGCTAAGTCTGTTAAGCACCCCATGAGTGCAACATAAAGCGGCCTGCTGTCCTCCTTCATTGCCTCCTGTATAATAAAATCAGCGCCCTCACTTTCCGGTAATTGATTTAAATCAGAAAGCTCATATTTTGATCCCCGAATTAAAGGAACATCATCAATCTCAGCCAGATTCAGAAGCTTTTTGCCCTCCTCGTAGCTTAATTCCATGCTTGTTCCTCTTGCTCTAAACATACCTCCGTTAGAGGCCTCGAACTCCTCTAAGGAGATACCTCGCATCTTTGCAAACATTGGTATCATGCTTGCCATCCACTCGAAATGCCCAGCAACAATTCCCTTCACTTCAATCGAGGGCGTTAATAGGTGATGCATGATTGCAAAATGATCATCTGCTTCGTTTTTAACATCCGAGTGAATAATCAACCGCTTCTTCTTTAATTCAGGAACTGTGAATCCAAGTCTTGCTAATACCTCATTTCTTTTCATAAACAACTACTCCTCTTAATATTAGTTTTTCAGTCCGCTCTCACGTTACTAAACTATTGCTTATGAGTCTCGTGATACTCTAGTAAATTTTGAAGTAATTCCTTGTTGAATTTCGTATAATACAGTAATAATTTTATTTCATTGCAAACTACTCAATTTATATAATTAATTGTAAATCCATAACATTGCTCAGTCAAGAGCCCATTGTATAATCTGCACAATACACAAGGACTACTCATCTACTTTATTACATATATACAACATTTATTGATAAATCATCATTGATTTTTAACTGATTTAGTATATAATTTAGCACATTATTTAGTTAATACAATCTAGTAATTTATTTTAATTATTTAGTAGAAATTGTTGACAAAAAAATAGTAATCAACTAAAATTCAAATTAGAAATTCAATTAGAATTGGAGGATTTACAATGGCTATTTCATCCAAAGAACTTGCAGCAATCCTTGGTGTATCCCCCTCCGCTATATCGATTGCTTTGAATAATAAAGAGGGCATCAGCCCTGAGACCCGGGAAAGAATTTTAAAGGCAGCAAAGGAATATGGAATTCATAAATCTGAAAAGACAAGCTCCGGTAAGACACGCTCCCTATTTATTAATCTGGTTATTTTTAAAAAGCATGGTATGGTATATGGTGATACCCCTTTCTTTTCAGCAGTAATCGAGGGCATCAGCAACCAGGTGAAAAAGGTCGGCTATAGTCTTCTTGTAACCTACCTGTATGGACACCAAGATCGTAAGGAGCAGCTGCGCTCCCTGAATCTATCCGAATGCGCCGGTCTCATACTGCTAGCCACAGAAATGAATGAAGAGGATATCAAATGGTTCTCCTCTGCGAACCGATCCGTTGTAATACTTGATAGCTATTTTGAGAATTATAACCTGGATTGTATTGTAATAGACAATATTCAAGGTGCTTATCTGGCCACCAGTCATTTAATAGAGCATGGACATAAGAGAATTGGTCATTTAGCATCCTCTGTTGAGATTAATAATTTTAAGGAACGTCATGAAGGCTTCGCAAAAGCGGTGAACCGTTCTTCCGAAACCTATGACAGCATTTATAATACCATTCGCCTACGTCCGACGACTGAAGGTGCTTATGAAGACATGAAGGCTTATCTTGAGAAAAAACCAGATTTGCCTACAGCCTTCTTCGCTGATAATGATATCATTGCTATTTCTTGTATGCGTGCACTTAAGGAGGCCGGTTATAAGATACCTCAGGATATTTCCATTGTGGGATTTGATGATACACCCATGGCCTATGTGACCTCTCCAAAGCTGACCACCGTTCGTGTGGGAAAAGAATTGCTAGGAACAAGAGCTGTCATCAGGCTGCTCGAGAAAATCAACGACCCCAACGATGCATCTCTCAAAATTGCCTTGAATACAACCTTAGAAGTAAGAGAAAGTGTTAATCGAATTTGATAGAACTGATGAACTGACTGTTTAAAACTTATTCTGACTATATCTAGTAAAAGCTAGTACAGAAGATACTTCACTACTGTACTAGCTTTTTACTTGCACTACTTCTTTAATTGGAATTCTTTAAAATCTATAGCACCGTTACCCCGATATACAAAGTACAGAGCTTTCTTTCCATGCGTTATTTTAATCGGAGCCTTAAATATTGTCCATCTGGTTGTTGGCTTGATTATAACTTCTGCAACCATTTTACCCCTCATACCATCAAATACCTGAAGTCTTCCGGTCGCCTTGCCGCGTACTTTCACCGCAATGGATTTTATACTTTCAATCTCAAAGTACTTAAAACCAATCCAAGCACCATTGTGCATATTTGCAATGTATTGATTTGGGGTATCTTCTCTGTCATCTCCTTCTTGGGTAAAGTAGGGATGTCTGGCAAAGACCACATTCTGCATTCCGAATCCATAGCGTCCGGCGCTGAAAGCATATCTCATATGGCATGCAATTCTTGCCTCATATACTCCTTCTCCACGAAGAGGTCCACCATTCAAGCCACAGCTGGTTAACTCCACCTGCGGGATGGAGCCATCGGGTAGAATCGTAATTGGCTCCGCCATAGCCTGCCTTGAAAACATATGGCGGTTGGTTTGTCTGTGATGGAAGACATACCATTGTCCATTAATTTCTACAATACTTCCGTGATTGTTACCAATATAGTTATAAGCCTTCGCATCCTTCGTATGACCATTCAGATAAAGTTCACCATTACTAATAATCGTTCCACCATACACAAAGCCTTCTGTTGGGCTTTTACTCGTTGCATAGCAAAGCTCATGGCCATTAATTGAGGAATAAATAAAGTAATAGGTATCCTTAATCTTACGTATTGAGCTGGCTTCAAAGAATTCATGCCCCTCGAATCCGGTTCCCTGTGCCTCTCCCGCTTTCTTAAAGAGCTTCTTAGGTTTATCTTTTACTGTTTTCATATCAGCTTCCAGTTCTATGACATAGCCGCCATCCATGCTGCGCTTCTTGCTAGATAATAATGAGAAGAAACCGCTTTTTGGGGCAAACCCGGAATAAAGGTATATTCTACCGTCATCATCAACCAATACTCCAGGATCAAAAAGAAAAGGATCCCCGTCCTTTTGCCAGAGAATCGAGCCATCAGGGGTTTTTATATAACCATAGAATTCGTATTTTCCTGCCGGAGTATCACATACTGCCACTGCCATGACACTGAGAAAATCAAATGCATAATAAAGATAATATCTTCCATCCGCACCCTTAGCCACATCCGGCGCGTACAGCATATGCTTTCCATCTTTATTCATGGGATCCTGCGTCTTCTTATAAATAACTCCTTCATAACGCCAATCAGCCAAATCTGTTACCGGAGCTGACCAACATACGTAATCATTCATACAAAAAGCCTTGCCGTTAAATCTGTCGTGTGAACCAAACACATATACCCTATCTCCGAATACATAGGGCTCCCCATCAGGAATATATTCATAACTTGGTAAAAACGGATTAAATGCCTGCTTCTTGAGATGCTCCATCCTGCCTCACTCCTTCATATTCCAAATAATTAAATTAAACCCAGGTCTGATTCTTACCTGTACTATTTGTGTTTTAAATCAGACAGAGGACATAGTTATCGTCTAAAGTGAAAATTTTTCCACCTTATTATATTTATTATAGCACTGTTACACTTCGATATATATAAATTTTTCATAAAATCCTCCAACTAATTTACAACTTATCAATAATTTGGTGAAACAGGGATAATCAAGTAGATACTTCTCTTAACAAGAACAAAAAAAGAACCAGAATAATCAATTTAATTCGCCTTATCTCAGCTTATTATTGACTACCCTGGTTCCTATTATTTTTCAATATAAAATATTTATACACACCGTCTGATTTTTATTTCGACTAGAGAGCATAATATTTCTCTAAGACATGAGCAATTCCATCCTCATTGTTTGATAGCGTAATCTCATCTGCTATTTCCTTCAAGGGTTCACAGGCATTTCCCATCGCCACACCAAGACCTGCAAATTTAATCATTGTCAAATCATTCTTCTCATCGCCAAATGCAATTACTTCCTCCGGCTTAATATCCAGTTTATCACATACCGCCTGAAGCGAGCTGGCTTTATTAATGCCCTTCATCGTAGCCTCCAGAAAAATCGGAGAAGACTTTACAAAGGATAGCTCCTGCAAAAAAGGTTCTGTAATTTTCTCTATTGCTGGGTCAAGTACTTCCTTTGGCGCTGCCATAAGCACTTTTACCGGGTTAAAGTCCACAGAAGCAGCAATATTATCTACCTCCATAATTCCCAGATTGTTTAGCTTACTCTCCGCCTCTATCATAAATTCTTCCTTGCTTGTAGTGACATATTCACTACCATTATCAACAATCGGAGTTACCGGATACTCTTCAATATGCTTTAATAATCTAACCGCCATTTCCTTGGGCAGGCTCTTCTCATAAAGCACCTTCTTCGTCGTTGCATCAACCACTTTACCGCCATTATAGGATAAAAGAATGCCGTTATATCGCTCCAGTTCCAAAGCCTCACATTCTCGCTTTAAGCCGGTAATCGGGCGCCCGGAAGCAAGTACCACCTTCACACCCTTTTTTTGAACCGCAATTAATGCGTCCCTTGTTCTCGCAGTAATCTTTTTTTGATCGTTGTTCAGCGTTCCGTCTAAATCAAGGGCTATCATTTTGTATCTCATTCTATTATTCCTCAGTTCTAAGCCAATCCTTGCATATGGATTATGTTGTTCTTGGAGTTTCCGCACATTAATATATCACGTTAAAGGAAGCAGCGCAACTGAATCTTAGAATTTTTATAGGTAGAAGCGATTATATTTTAAAGGCCTATCAAGTTTTATAAAGCTTATCAAGTTTTGTAAAGCTTATCAAGTTTTGTAAAGCTTATCATAAGCTTATCAATCTTTACCGTTTGCATACTAGAAAGATCAATGTAGTCCTCTTTAATTTTAATGATCGGATTGGTTACACTTTGTAAGGGAACAAATACGATGTCGCCTGCCTCCCCATTGCTTAGCAGAACCTTGATCCCCGTAAGGTAGCTGGGCATTCTGCTCATAAAAGTGTTAAGCATTCCTATATCGAATATTCTGGTACCCTCTGTCTGAAACATCCCAAAGGCCTCAAAAGGGGTGCTTTGCCTTTTATATACCCTCTCTGCGGTCATTGCGTCAAAGACATCCGCAATCGCAACAATTCTGGTATATCTGTTCAGCTTATTCGACTGATAGCCAAAGGGATACCCGGAGCCATCCATCCTCTCATGATGGAGTAAAACCGCATTCTTAATATCTTCACTCAAGCCCTTAATATTGTTAACCAGTTCATAGCCATATAAGGTATGCTTCTTCATCCTTTCAAACTCATCCGCTGTTAGTTTTGCCGTTTTATTAAGAATTTCCCCGGGAATTCTCATCTTCCCTACATCATGCAATAACCCGGCCAAAATGGCATCATTAATCTCCGCAGCCGAAAGGTTTAACCACTTAGCTAACATCATGGAATAGAAGGCTACATTAACGCTGTGTATAAAGGTATACTCATCCGCACTGCGCACCCCGGACATACATTTGATCACTTCTTCGCTCTGATCAATATGACTGTGAATATGATCGGCAATGTCAATCAGCTGCTGAGTCTCTACCGTTCCGGAGGTTATAATAGTTCGAAATATATTCTTTGCCTCATTGACGGCACTGATATACTTATCTGCAACGCTTGCACGCTCACTATCCGTTTTTGCAACGTATACATCTATGGTATGTACACCATGGTTCATCAGGCTGTTCTTAATATAATCGTTTAGTACCGTATCCTTAGTGATTAGCAGCGTATATCCATCCTTATCGTAGATATCCGCTGCCAGAACGTCACCCTCATTACAAAATAATACATCAATGCTTTTTTTACACATTTCTTATCCCTGCCATAGAAATAATTTTATTTAGCAAGATATACTAGATGATATCAAACCCTCAATATCAATAATCAGGCTTATACTTCCATCTCCAAGAAGCGTGCATCCTGCGATATTCCTGGAGCGTCTTAAGCTCTGTATATATCTTGGAAGTGCTTTCACAACTACCTGCTGCATCCCAAGGAGCTCATCTGCCAATATGCAGACAATTCTCTCATTCTGTTCCAGCATTAATACAATTCCGTTACAAATATCCGTTATTTCTGTTTTGATATTATAAACCTCATATAATCTGATTAAAGGGTAGCATTCCCCTCTTACCATAATCATAACATTTCCATCCGGATCTCTAATAATGTCTTTCATTTCGGGACGGAAGGTCTCTTTCACCGAAGTTACAGGTAGCGTAAAGCAGGAGCCTCCGATTCCGATATTCATTCCGTCAATGATTGCCAAGGTCAGAGGAATTTTTATAGTGAAAACAGTGCCCTCACCTTCTGCACTGTCTACCGTTAATACCCCGCCAATGGTATCGATGTTATTGGCTACCACATCCATTCCTACGCCTCTTCCCGAATATTCTGTAACATTTTCATTGGTGGAGAATCCAGGTCGTAAAATGAGACGGAATAATTCCTTATCCGAGCAGTCCTCAATTTTACTTGAGATTAAGCCGTGATCAAAGGCTTTACGATATATTTTGTTCTTGTCTAGTCCCCTTCCATCGTCCTTAACTGTTATAACAACATCGCTGCCTGCATTTTTCGCTTCCAGGGTTATAGTGCCATTTGCCGCTTTTCCCTTTGCCAATCGTTCATCCGGTGTCTCTATTCCGTGATCCAGTGCATTTCTCACCAGATGCATCAGCGGGTCTGAGAGGTGCTCTATGATATTCTTATCAACCTCTGTCTCCTCGCCGATGATTTCAAGCTGCACTTCCTTGCCGAGCTTTTTGCACATATCCCTTACGATACGGTTCATCTTCTGAAAGGTTGCCGTTAATGGAATCATACGAATCGACATTACCATATCTTGAATTTCATTCGTAATCTTATTCAGCTGGCTGGCTGCTTTGTTGAAATTTTCTATTTCCAGTCCTTCCAGATCAGGATTTTGAATCACCATTGACTTGGCAATTACCATCTCACCCACCAAATCCATTAAAGCATCCAATTTATCCAGATTAATACTAATGATGCTTTGTGTCTTTGCCGGAGCAGCGGCGACTTCGAGCTGTTCAGAGCCCTTGCCTGCGCCGCCTACGGTGTATGCGAGTTCTTTTACAGGCTGCGGTTTGGGTAGTGCTTCTTCATTTGATAGCTTTTCAGGATCCGCTGCTTCTAACTTCAGGCTTCTCAAAAAGATGGTGTTATAGAAAAATTCACTAACAGAATCATAATCCAGACTGGTTTTAAAATAAAGCCAGAAGCCTTGCTGCCTTATAAAATCAGCACTTTCCTCGTCGGTAAGCCTCTTTTCTTCCGGGATGCTGTAGCATACACTTGAGAACTCCCGCATTTTATATAGAATGGAAAATGCTCTGATATGCTCCATCTGACAGCCCTCATCAAAAAAGACGAGCGCTGTATAAGAATCTAATGAGCCTTCCTCGTCAATTTGTACCGGCTGCTGATACAGTTGCTCCAAAACTTTCTTATTCTCCTCGGGAGCGGAGCAGTTGTCCTCTCCTCCCTGCAGAACATGAAGCAATGCATGAAATTGGCTGATTTGTACTGCCGCATCTCCGTCCGGGGAGAGTCCATTCTTAATCTTCTCCGCTTCAATCCGAATGAAATCTATTCCCTCCAAAGAAAGATCAATCATCGTTGTGTAATCTACTATCTGCGGAGCTTCTTCTCGCAGATAGTAGAAAAGGTCTTCCATTGCATGCGCCAGTTCTGTGATGTTCTGGAACATCATCATTGCGGATGAGCCTTTAATGGTATGCATAATACGAAATATTTCATTGATTGTATCCGGTGAAAAAAGGCTATCTTTTTCAATGCCGAGAATCACTTTTTCCAGCTGCTCAATCATTTGGAAGGTCTCGAACAGATAGATATCAAGCATTGATTCATTACTATTTTGGTTTGTCATCTTATTCCTCCCGGGATAACCGTTTAATCAAATGCTGATTAAATGCCTTACCGCTATATCCCCTGATACAAGCTATCCATTCTGTTGTAATATTGATCTACCTTTGTTAGCTTAAACTTTCCAACGGTGTCTTTCAGCAGCTCTGCCTGTCCGGATAATTCCTCACTTGCAGCAGCACTTTCCTCTGATGCCGCAGAATTTGTCATCACTACTTCAGATACCTGCATAATACCTTCATTAATCTGTGATATACCGATTGCCTGCTCATTGGAAGCTGCTGTAATACCATTGACCAGAATAGCCGCTTTAGATACATCTTCTACTATTTTATTTAAGGCTTCCGCTGTTTCATTGGCAATCTTTGTGCCTACATCAACCTTTTTAATTGTGCCTTCAATTAATTCTGTTGTTTCCTTCGCTGCGTTAGCAGATCTTGCAGCCAGATTTCTAACCTCTTCAGCAACAACAGCGAAGCCCTTACCGTGCTGTCCCGCTCTGGCCGCCTCAACTGCAGCATTTAATGCCAGTATATTGGTCTGGAATGCAATTTCATCTATTACCTTTATAATTTTAGATATATTAGCGGAGGAATCATTAATATCTAACATAGCCTTTTGCATATTCTTCATCTGAGAATTACCCTCAGTTGCATTCAGTCTTGCAATTTCAGCAAGCTCATTCGCCTGATTTGCATTTTGTGCATTCAGGTTTGTCTGGGTGGATATCTCCTCTAAGGATGCCGTTAATTCTTCTATCACACTTGCCTGTTCTGTAGCTCCCTGGGATAATGCTACACCGGAATCGGAGATCTGCTTTGCCCCGTTAGCAACCTGATCGGAGGCCGTAGCAATACTGTTCAGTATCTCGTTATTCTTATGAACCATTTCAGCCAGCTTTTTACCCAGCAGGTCATGCTCGGATCTGACATTAATCTTAACGGTTAGATCACCATCGGCAATCTTCTCTGCTGACAGTGCCTGTTCCCTGATACTTGCCGTCATACGGTCAAAGGATTCCATTAGTCTGCCAACCTCATCCTTGGTATTGGATTCCAGGTTAACTTCAATATCACCCACCGCCAGTTGGTCGGCTGCTTTGACAAGTTTTTTAATCGGATTACTGATAATGCTTGATATTACAACTCCAAGTACAATAGCAATTAGTATACCAATCACAATAACAATTATCATGGTGATTGAGGATTGAAATGCCAATTCACTATTGCTATTGGATTTATTTTTAGCCGAGGTGGCATTGAACTCAAAAATAGAATCAAAGGATACCTGGAGGTTATCCCCTGTGGTTTGAAGGTCTCCTAAGATTAAACTTTTCGCTGCATCTATGTTTCCGCTATTGATATAATCCCTTATCTCTTTAAGCTGTTGATCGAATATGTTCCAGTTTTCTTTTAATGCATCAAAATTCTCCCGATCCCTCTGATCGAAAATGCTCTCCTCGTAAGAATCCAAGCTGTTATTTACCTCAACGGTAAACTCATCTATCTTTTCCATATACGCGTCTTTATTCTGAGTATCAATTATGATTTTCGCTGTATTATAGCGTAACCGCTGGTAAAAAATATCGGCATCAGCAATCGTTTTAATTCCCATCGTATTCTCAACGAAAAGCTGCGTATCCTCCTGATTAATTCTGTTAATATTAATTAAACCTATCACTCCAACCAGTCCGGCAATAAGAGCTACCAGAATAAAGCTGGATATTAATTTCACAGCAATTTTTAAGTTTAGAAACCACTTCATATGTTATGCCCTTTCTTATGTGTAATCTAAATAGCCTGTGTCAAGTTTATCTGTTCCTCTTCTGTTAATAACTTGTTACAATCTAGCAGTAGCTTAACCTCACTGCCGACCTTACCTATTTTTTTAAGGTACCGATTTGGATAGCCCATATTCATCTGAGGAGGTTCTACTATATTTTCATCTGCAATTGTCAGCACCTCAGATACACGATCAACAATCAGACCCACTGACATTTGATCAATATCAACAACGATCACACAGGTTCGATCATTATATTCCTTTGCCGCCTTTTTAAAACGTATTCTTACGTCCATCAGAGGAATGATCTTCCCTCTTAGGTTAATGATACCCTTGATGTAGTCCGGCATTTCTGGAATTAACGTGATTGCCTGTATTCCTATAATCTCTATTACATGCTGAATTTCAATACCATAGGTTTCATTATCCAAAGCAAAGGTAAGATACCTTCCCTTTTGTGTATCCTCTTCAGCCTGTTCAAGCTTTATGATTCGTTCCGACACACTTTCACCCCTTTCTTTTGTAAATCAATATATATCCATTCCATTAGAACACCATTTTGCTGATCCATAGGGTAGCAATTTGCTTTATATTCGTTCTAATGTAACAGTTTTATTATTTTGTTACATTCAAACGCGAAACTTGATGATTTTTGTCTGTTTCGGATATATAATTGTATTCTGTCATTTATAGCAAAAGGGGCAGAGGGAATCATTATCAGATTTTTACAGTGTTTGGCACATTATTAGGAAAGAAGGTATTTTGATGACAGTAGAACCGATCAGAGACAAAGCAAAAATTGATCAAATGTATTATTATTTAGCCAATAAGGATTTAAAATATGGCTTATTATTTAAATTCGGCCTGAACACCGGCTTAAGAATCAGTGACATATTGCCCATTAAGCTTGATGATGTTCTGACCCGGGAAGGACAATTCCGTGAATATATCGTCCTAAATGAAAAAAAGACGGGAAAGGAAAAGAAGATAAAAATAAACGAAGCTTTATCAAACGAAATTAAGAAATATACCCAGTCCGAACGCTTAAGTCACGACAGCTACTTATTTAAAAGCCGCAAAGGCAACTATTTAGGGCGTGTACAGGCTTACAGAGTTTTGAAGGATGCCGCTGAACATAGCGGACTTGAGAATTTCGGAACACATAGTTTGAGAAAAACCTGGGGCTATTGGACCTATAAATTATCCAATTATAATGTGGGTCTGATCATGGATACCTTTAATCACAGCTCACCCAGCATTACCTTAAGATATATTGGCATCAACCAAGACCAAAAGGACGAACTTTATAGCCTTGTACAATTCTAGCTGTCATATGTTGTATAAATATGAAATATTCTGCAATAATTGTTGCTTTAAAGAACTTTATATCATATAATGGATACAACAAAATAATAAAACTGTTACATAAATATACATCAATGTTTTATCCCAATTTCTGATTATCCCTTATTTGCTATTATTCCCACCTTTATCTATAAAATCTTAGTTTGTTATGGTGTTTTTCCATACGACAATTTCAGAAACCTCCTGAACTTGTCACAGTTCAGGAGGCTGCAGAATATATAACTGATGATTATCCTTTTTCCTCAATTCACTGTGTTAAAAAGTATTTTTATTATAACTATTTTTAAGCAAAAATGCAAAGTATAAGTCTTTCCTTTTCTTTCTAGTTATGGAATTTTTAGTTAAAGATTCTTTTAGTTATAGATTCTTTTATTGCGTGGTAAAAATCGCATATATCAACTTATTGTTAATCCATGATAACCCATCAACAATTCGACTGTATATATAAAAACAAGGGCTTCAAAGTTCATTCAAACTCTGAAACCCTTATCTTTGATTTATCACTCTTCATCAGTAGCAGCTAACGCACGAAGCAAATAACACATCACCCCACAAGTCTTTCTGACACATTTCGAGCCAACTTGGCCAGAAGTGTTAGACTGCCACTATGTTTCGTTAATGAGTGTATTCAAAACTTCTTGCACATTAGGAGAGGCTTTTATTGTTCCTCGTACTTTAACACTTTCTATAGTTTCTTTCGCCAAATCAGGTGTAACATCTTCCGCAAATGTCAGTATGCCAGTCATTTTGATGTTTGCCTTTTTGTTGGATGTCTTTAATTCTTCTAAATCCCTACGAGTAATAGTAACGATACCAAGACTAGCAGAACTTGGTTTGCCGATAATATTCTCGTTGAACTCTGCTAAAAGATCATCCAGTCCAATGCCGTTTCTTTTCATTGCAAAAATCCTCCTAAAATATTTTATACATATTGTATGTATGTATTTTGTTAAAAGAATTACTTTGTTGTAATTCTCTTCTGCTTGTCTCATTTTTTGATTTCAACAACGATACCTTGATCATTTATTACAACATGAGAAGTTAGGGCTTTATCGAGAACCGGCAACCCCAAAAAATCAACAAGCTCCTTTGCCATATTAAATCTTTGCCACGCTTCTTCTTCGTTTGCCTGAGGGTATATTGTAGGCATCATCCAAACATTACAAATCAACAAAAACAATTCCGCTGTTAATTTCGGATACTTTGCTTTGATTGATCCGTCGTTTATACCTTCTTCAATAAGTTCAGCATATTTTGACGCTAAAAAGGTTCGCTGTTTTTCCATATACAGCTTAAAAGCTGTCGGGCTGCTTTCAATCAATGGAAGTATTTGAAGGTGAAGTACGGCATATTCTTCGCTCTCGTTTAATATTTGCAAGGTAAGTTTTATTTTTTCTAAACCATTTATGTCGGTGCGGACTTTGATTTTTGCAAAAGGGTCTATATCAATAAATAATTTATCAGTCAGCGCAAAAAAAACTTCTTCCTTAGTTTTGAAATGGTGATAAAAGGCTCCTCGTGTCAGGCCGCCCATTTTATCGACAATATCAAGAATTGTTGTTTGCTCATAGCCCTTTTCAATAAACAGTTTTAATGCAGCATCAAGTATTATCTGCTCTGTTTCTTCGGGATATTTGTTTCTTGGCATAAATGCACCTCTTTTCATACACTGTGTATGTTTAAAGTATAGCAGCGGGAAAATACTTTGTCAACAAATAGATACATCTTGTATCTAAGATTAAAGCGACAAAAAAAGAGTAAACATTTATCCATAAGTAACTTATACTAGCCTGTACTCTAAAGGCTCCCGTTATGGCAGTTGCATTCCAAATACAAAAAACAAGGGTTTCAAAGTTCATTCAAACTCTGACACCCTTGTCTTTAATTAAATATTTTAATTTCACCATTGGTTCATTGCTTTGCTCTTTTAGCGAAACAGGTTAAAGTAAATAATTTAAATAGAGCATATCCAGGACCATGGATTCACCTCTAAAAATTGGCCTGTTGTTCTCCCAATAAAAATCCCCATTCCTTTGCAAAGCCAAATGCTCTGGATACCCAGTAATTGACTGTCTCAGAAACAGTTTCAACTTTCTTGATTTGGATGCGGCCTTGTCCGTAAGGATTAGAATATGTATCACCGACTATGCCGTTCAGATAATTCTGGATATAGCTGATTAAAATCTGATTATCCAGCAGGACAGGCTGTACAACGATTTCGTTATCGCGAAACATATT
>JAQZBD010000121.1 GCA_029239235.1 Herbinix sp. | reverse complement strand
CCTCGTTTTTTATGTATCAGCTCTGCCACTGATTCCGGTATCCCAAGCTCACTGGGTATCGGTATCTTTTCTCCGATTAATCGAATCGTAATTGCGACAGATCCTCTTTGATGATATGCATTCACACGGTATCTCCCCACTCTAGGTATGGAATAAGAGAAGTCCACTTCCCCTTCCTCCTCAAATCTTCCCATCAAAAATGGAGGTATCAGAAATGTTGCCATTTCCTTCACCTCAGCAGGAGTTAGCCGTGCCATATCCAAGCTTTTCAAATCACCATTCACTCTTACCTTGGGAGGAACACCAACGGTAAGATGCAAATCTGATGCCTTCATCTGTGTTGCGAGATCTAAAAGCTGGTTAACCCGGCTTTCATTACTCAGTATCTCCATATTCTTCATCCTCCTGTAACTTTGAGCTGCTTTTATGATAAAGGCTTTATTTACTGCTCATCCTCAACATTTGTGTATACAATCTTGTTCATTTCATCAATGGAAGTGATTCCGGCAAGCACGTGTCTCGTCATAGAATCCCGTAAGGTATTTACACCTTCCTCTGCTGCCATCCTCTGGATGTCCTCTGTACTTCCCTTACTAGATATTATAGTTCGGATTTTGTTACTAATCGGCATAATCTCATAAACACCGATTCTGCCATAATACCCGGTATCATTGCACATGGTACAGCCCTTGGGCTCATAGATCGTAATATCTCGTCCGATTTCCAGCCCTAACTGTTTCTTTTCTTGAAATGTAAGGGATCTTTCTCTCTTGCAGCTGCACAGCCTTCTTGCTAGACGCTGTGCAATTACCCCTACCACAGAATCGGCAATCAAATATGGTTCAATTCCCATATCTGCAAGACGGGTAATGGAGGAGGCCGCACTATTTGTATGCAGAGTACTAACCACAAGGTGACCGGTAATGGATGCCGTTACTGCAATTCTTGCCGTCTCCTCGTCACGAATCTCTCCGATCATAATGATATCCGGATCCTGACGTAGTATGGAACGTAACGCATTCGCAAAGGTCAAATCCGCTTTGGGATTCACCTGCACCTGGTTGATACCGTCGATGTTAGCTTCCACCGGGTCTTCAACTGTAATAATATTGACACCATCTACATTCAATTCACTAAGCGCCGTGTATAGTGTCGTTGACTTACCGCTTCCGGTAGGTCCGGTTACTAATATAATTCCGTTGGGATTGTTAAAAATCTGATTGAATTTTGATAGCTCTTCCTCTGAAAAACCCAGCTGCTTCTTATCTCTTGTCAGGTTCTGTTTGGAGGTAAGTCGCATTACCACCTTTTCTCCAAATACCGTCGGCAAAACGGATACACGAATATCATACTCTCGCCTATCCACTAAATGAGTGATACGTCCATCCTGAGGCTTTCTCTTCTCAGAAATATCCATTCCACCAATAATTTTTATTCTCGTAATAATCGCTGAGAGCAGGTTTGTCTGATAACTTCCTATCGTTTGCAATACTCCGTCAATACGGTAGCGAACCCGGATTCTATTATCCATAGGCTCAATATGTATATCACTTGCTCTTTGGCGAACTGCCTGCTCTATTATTTTCTTGATCAGAATTACGATTGGTGCATTCTCAACGGTCTCGTTAACCTGCTCCTCCGCTTCTTCCTCCTCAATTCTCTCCTGGGAGTACTTCTCTGCAACGGCCTGGTTCGCTGCATTTCCATAATATTTATCAATACATGCAAAAATATCAGCGTGTGTCCCGATGACAGGTGTAATCTGCATTCCGGTTACCACTGCAATATCATCCATTGCGATAATATCCAGCGGATCTGCCATTGCAACCCTTAGATATTTTGAGTCATAGGGATCAAATTCAAAGGGCATAATGATATGCTTTGTCAAAATACCGCTTTCTGGAATCAGGTTCAAGATTTCTTTTGGAATTTTATAGGCGGAAAGATTCACTAATTCCAGCCCCATCTGTTTTTGCAACGTCTTGGCTATCTCGTATTCCGTTGCACATCCCATCTCAATTAGCACTAACCCTAACTTCTGCCAGTTTTTCTTCTGTTTATCTAAAGCTTCCATCAGCTGCTTCTCGCTAATGATTCCCTCTGCAAGTAACATATCCCCGATTCTTTTCTTCTCCCTTACAAACATATCAAATTCCTCCCAAAAAGAATCAATAAAATCTATTTTCTACCAAAAATGTTATCATATAAACTCCGACTATTCAACACAATTTTTGTAAAATGATAATAATTCACAATATTTTTGACAATAAAAAAAAGTTGACAACCAAGAATAGATTTCTTTGTTGTCAACCTCTTATAATATGTCATTTTACTACATTTTTTTCGCATTCATTACTTAAGAATTATATCACTTCTTCCCGGTCCGTTAGAAATCAAAGTAATCGGAACCTCAAGTTCTCTTTCAATAAACTCGATGTACTTTCTGCAGTTCTCAGGTAACTCTTCATAAGTCTTAACCCCTCTGATATCCTGCTTCCAACCCGGCAAATATTCGTATACCGGCTTTGCTTTTCCAAGCTTAACTGTAGTCGGGAAGTCTTTCGTAACTACACCATCGATTTCATAGCCAACACATACCGGCAATTCATCAAGATATCCCAGAACGTCCAACACTGTAAAGGCAACCTCAGTTGCTCCCTGCATTCTGCAGCCATAGCGGGAGGCTACTGCATCAAACCATCCCATTCTTCTAGGGCGACCTGTTGTGGCACCATACTCTCCGCCATCACCGCCGCGTTTTCTCAGCTCGTCTGCCTCATCGCCAAAGATTTCACTAACAAATTCACCTGCACCTACCGCGCTGGAGTATGCCTTTACTACCGTTACTACATTCTTTATCTCATACGCAGGGATACCTGCGCCAATTGCTCCATATGCAGCCAAGGTTGAAGAGGAGGTAACCATTGGATAGATACCAAAATCCGGATCCTTTAATGCTCCTAACTGCCCCTCTAACAAAATATTTTTGCCTTCTTTAATTGCCTCATAAAGAAATGCTGCTACATCACAAACATATGGTTCAACCATATCTCTATATTCAATCAAGGTATGATATAGCTCCTCCTGATCGATAGCCGGCTTGTGATACAAATGCTCTAGGATAACATTTTTCACTTCACAAACTCTTGCAATTTTATCTTTTAAAACCTCATCATCAAATAATTCAGAAACCTGGAAACCAATTTTAGCATATTTATCAGAATAAAAGGGTGCGATGCCTGATTTGGTAGAACCAAAGGATTTACCACCCAATCTCTCTTCTTCATACTGGTCAAATAAAATATGATAGGGCATCATAATCTGTGCTCGATCAGAAACTAAGACCTTAGGTCTTGGAACGCCCCTGCCTACTAAGGAATTAATCTCTTCTACCAGATATGGAATATTAAGAGCAACGCCATTACCGATAACACTGGTGGTATGCTTATAAAATACACCGGAGGGAAGTAAATGAAGTGCAAACTTTCCGTACTCATTAATTATTGTATGTCCGGCATTGCTTCCGCCCTGATATCTCACTATAATATCGGCTTCCTCACTAAGCATGTCCGTTATCTTTCCTTTACCTTCATCGCCCCAGTTGGCGCCAACAATTGCTTTAACCATTTTGAATTCCTCCTTGAATCATTGGATGACTCTTTTTATCGATTGTCATAGTCTAAAAATATTTTACCCAATTACCAACTAAGTATAAGCCTCGCAGGTGCTATAAGTAAAATCAATTTTTATTATGTTTCACATAAGTCTATATTATGGAACAATCTATAAATATTAATTCTATTTATGCAGCTATGTTCTTGCAACCTCCAAAACTAATCCTATCTTGTGATCACCGCATAAAGGCTGCAATATCCAGAATATAAAAAAGTTTGCAAAACAGCGAATCGGCCGTTCTGCAAACTTCTAATAAAGAATTTAACAATCCTAAGTCTGGTTCCTAACAATGAATATGTGTGATTCCTTATGGTTTCTTTATTCGTGATATTACAAATACCGCGGCACCGCAAATAATCAGCCCTGCACCTCCATAGGTACAAACAGCATAGCTCACACTTCCTCCCGTTTTGGGAAGGTCAAAGCCGGTAGACTTCTCTATACTCTTTGGAGGATCTGTCGGGGTAATATTATTATTACCCAAGGGCACCTCATCCTCCTCAATCACATTCTCCTCGAGAGCCTTCGTAACTGTAGGGACTACAGGAATTGAAGTAGTCTCAGGCGTTACTTTAGGATCTTTTGTAGGTGTTGGAGATACCGTAGGCGTAGGAGTTGGGGTTGGAGTTGGGGTATTATAATAATAAATGTAAGTATAGTAATTGAGTACTTTTAAGGTCTGCACTGAGCCGGACGCTATTACATACCTTCCATCAAGCTGTTTAACCGAACCGGCAGCGGAAATAGAAAACTCCTGAGGTGACGAATTCAAATCATATCCGGCAGGCGCTTTCGTCTCAATGATTCGGTACTGCCCTAATTGCATATTTTTTATTGCGATTTGCCCATTACTGTTTGTAGTAAGTGCAGAAATCACTTCATTCCAATAATAGTTCCCATTGCTATCAGAGCCGGTCTTTGCACCCGAGGGTACGACAGTTATATCCGTATAATAAATCTTTCTTTCCAGTCGAAACACCGCACCTGCGAGTAATGCGGAGGAACTGTTTACCTTTTCAATTATAACCGCTCCATGTACCGTCTCGCTTTTGGGATAGGCATTGATATCATAAATCCAATTCTTATTACTGCTGTTTTCAATCGGCACAGGAATTAAAAAAGGATCACAAACAATATAGTAATTTTGGTTTGAAGCGTTTACGGTCTGCATTACTAAGTAATACCCGAGGGTCAGATCTTTGAAGGTCACACTGCCCTCAGAGTCTGTAGTCTTAGAGCTTCCGCTGATATTCTTAGCTGATACATATTGTACTAAGTTCTTCGAGGCTGCCAGAAGCTCTGCTGCCGTTGACAGCTTATTGATTTGAATTCCTGAAGCCGTGAAATCCTCCGTTAGTGAATACTCCCCAGAATTTGATAATTTGGCTACTTTGTAAATAGTGAATGGAATCCCTGAAAGAATTTCTGAGGTATCCAAGTCATCCTCGGACAAATTTATCGTGATAGAACCGAGCCTGTTCATGTCGATTGTTGATGCTGCCAACACGGACGCCGACATGGATAAAATCAAAAATACTATGGCAAGGAGTACGGCTCCTGCACCTTTTAATTTAAAAAGCATTTTCATAGTTATCACCATACTTTCCCGGTCTTTCGCCACAAATTTAAGAGCTTCAATCAAGTGTTTCACGATCACAATAGACTACATAACGCTGAGTATTTTTCCCATAAGGATTACAGCTGAGCAAGGTTACCATATCCCTGCCCTCCTGAATCAGCACCTTATCTATCTCATTCGGAGCAATAATTTCTATAGAAGTTACGCGATAGGTTAGTGTCTCCCATGCATTGGTTATCTTAACCTCATCACCAATTTCCAGCTGCTCGATATGCTGGAACATCTCACCATATCTTGAACCGCGATGTGCAGCTATCACCGCATTCGTATCCTCACCACCAATTGGGATGGAAGTTTGGGTTAAATGTACGGCACCTTTGCTCATATTTTCAGAGGTTGCACCTAAATATATTCCTAACACCACATTCAGTTTTGGAACCTCAATATATCCAAACATATCATCTTCAATTCCATATTCCGAAAGATCAATGCTGCTCACCTCATAGGAAAATGGATCGATAAGATCTTTTTGACCTTCCACATATAGCTTTTCATTATATTCTATAATCCTTACTAAAAGTTCAGCCAAGGAAAAGTCCTCTGTTTTCGCTCCAACTTCCATAGACTGGGAACTCCCCGACTTCTGCAGTAGTTGTTCATTATCCTGCTGTATTAATTGATGATTGCTCTGCTCCTGCATCGCTTCTACGGTATCTTGGAAGGTTGTTATCGACTTAACTGTATATTCCCGGCTAATAAGATTTGCTGTACGGGGATATAAATACACCCCTACCCCCGTCAAAATCAGTACTACTGATATTATTGTCCAAGTCCTACGGCTTATACCTTTTATTTTTTTCATTTCTGCCCTTTATCTTTCTTAAGAGGATTAATACAATTGGAACCGCAAGAATGCTTAGGAATGCAGCCGGTACGATTACCACTTCACTGGCCAGATCCCTTCGCAGCTGAAAATGCTCTTGCTCGGCTACAAACGGAATTCGTTCACCGCGTATTAAAAGTCTCTGTGTATTAATTCCATAAGGTGTACAGGTAACAAGTGTAACATAGTCCTTACCCTGCACTATGGTCAAATCCTCAGTTTCATCCGGCTCAACCACTTTAATCTGGTTGACCCTATACGCCAAATTTTCATTTAGAATATGTAGATAAAACACATCCCCCTCGACCAGCTGATCAAGATCAGTAAAAAGTGTCGCAGAGGGCAATCCTCTATGTCCCGTTAATACGGTATGTGTACTGTTTCCCCCGATTGGCAGAGATGTGTTGTCAAGATGACCCACACCCTTTTGTAAGACTTCCTCGGAAGAACCATAATAAATCGGAATGTATACCTTTATTTTAGCTATCTCGATATAACCCATAACGTCATCCACGCTTAAAAGCGGCACCTTGTTATCTTCTTCTCTTTCCCCTTCAGCAAATGGATCTGCCAGACGCACTCCATATAAACTTTCGTTGTATTCCTGTGCCTTAGCTTTTAATGTTAGAATCTCTTCCTTTGATAAGTTCTCCACAGTACTTTTGTAGGAGGATATTGTTATGGATTGGGTCATTTTAGCCAGCATTGCACTGACCACCGGATATAAAAGAATGCAGAACCCGATGAGAAGAACGCAGCCTATCGCTATAATGGGAAGCTTTTTCTTCAACTTCTTGTACCTCTCTAACTGATTTCCAGTTTATCGCAGGGGGCAGTGCTTGCTGCCCCCTACCGTATCCTACTTCACACTGCTAAGCTGCTTTGTTCTCTTAAAATATACAATAATCATACTGCAACCCAGTAATATAATTCCAACGCCTACTACTGTAAAAATTGTAGTTCCCATACCACCGGTGCCAGGAAGTGTGTAGCCCTTGGTATTTACAATGCCTGCTTTTAATATTCCTTCACTTACAGATACTTTATTATTATTGCTGGACCAGGTAGCTTTAAAGTTACCTGCAGCATTCGCATTGCCGCTATAGGTTAGTATAATATTGGTGCTGGGAATATTGATGGTTCCATTCTTTGCACTTACTGTAAATTCAATTGACTCGTCAAGCAGATTGTAACCCGAGGGTGCAATGGTCTCTTTAAGCTTATATGTCCCCTGCTCCAATTTTTTAAAGTTTGCTTTGCCATCACTTGTCGTAGTCTGAGTATCAATTACTGTCCAAGTGCCATCACTATTCTTAACTGATAATTCAAATGTAGCACCGGATAGCAACTTGTTATCACCATCCGTCTTTGTAATCTCCAGCTTGGTAGTATAAGTAATAACTGTGTCATCAGGTGTTGTGTATGTGGTAGCTCCTGGTTTATTACTATAGGTCAAGTTAATTGAGTTTGGATTACCGGTATTACCAAAGGTGGCACTATCATTCAGCTTTGCAGAATAGGTAAGCAACAGCTTATAATTTGCGTTGCCCCAAGCCTTTATATTATCGCTACTGGTTAACGTAACACGGAAGGTCGCTCCGCTGATATTACTGGTTGCTACGGTGTAATCAGTGTTAAGCACCAAATTCTTCACAACTGACCCATCAGCTTTCACAATAACAGCCTTCAGACTGCTTGAAACAAAGCTGAGTCCCGCACTGAATGTATCTGTTACATAATATGTAATACCTTGTGCATCTGAGGAATAGGTGGGTATGGTGGACAGCGCCTGGTAGTTTATTGTTTCATCAAAAGTAGCGGTACTGGAATCATAGAGGCTACCATTTTCAACTATTTTCTTTTCTACACCGGCTTTTGATGTTTTAACTTTAACACTGACTATAGGATCACATGAGATATCATCTGGGATTCCCACCAAAATAGGCTTAGAAATAACTGTACCGTCATTGGCATTGTTTGCCGTCTCTATCACCAGATAGTAGCCAAATACCATACTATTAAAAACACCATTCGTGGTTGTATAAGCCGGACTTTTGGAAGCGGCCGCACTCTTTAAAGCAATAGCCAGCTCCGCTGTCTTCTCAGCCGTTAAACCGGAGATAGCAGTAAAAATCTGATTATCGGTAGAATTACTGGTTAATCCTGCAACGGAAGCAATAATCGCCGCTCTGTAATCAGCATTCAGTTTCAGGTTGGTATAAATTGTCTTCCCTTGGACCTCCTTTGCATCAAAGGTGATAATCTGATATGCAGAGTAATGAGAGGAACTTTTCACCGCTCCACTCTCATCTTTGATCATAAGCTTTCCGACTGTGGAAGCTGTAGTCGTTGTTACTGTGGTTTCTGAAAGTAAGCTCTCCGTATCTAGTAATTCCGTAGCCAGAGCACTCGCGTCTGTAACTCCTGTTTCTGTTTTATCATTATCTGTCGTACCCTCAGTTAGAGTATTCGTATCTGCTGTATTCTCAACAATTGTCTCAGTATTCACAGACTCCGTCTCTGTAACCGCCAATATTTTACTAGCCGGCAGCATCGTGAAAGTAAAGAAAAACAAAAGCATCATGGTTAAAAATCTTTTCATTCTCATAATAATCACCTTTCTGTCCTGTATTTGGCTATGTTATATCAATAAAAGCATATCGCTATTAACCACTTAGGTTATGAAGTTTTTTCTATCTATCAAATAAGCTACAGTTAATATAAGGCCAAGAAGTATTATTACCACTCCAAGCTGGTAGATTCTAAGTGTTCCCGTACCTCCCGTCATTGGCAGGACAATGAAATTCTCTGCTGAATTTGTAAAAGTATAAACGGTTTCTGTGGTTACGGTTCCAATGGTATTACCATGTATCTCTCCTCCTGCGCTGCACACGTAATGTGCAATGATATTGCCATTATAATTTTGCCCCAGACTTTGGATCCTGGCACGGGGAGCCATTAGAATTCCCATAACATAACCTGCATTCGTGATACTTCCTTCATAGGGATAGTAGGTATTGCCATTTTTTGTATAGATGTTTACAACAATATTATTAGCCTGTTTGCTCCAGCCGGCACAGTTTTCTCCATTTACTTTCAAATGGGCATTTGCACTTAACGATATATTCGTAGCACCGGTTGCATCAATATTTAAGAGAAGCATTTTGCCATTGGTATCAAAGGTTAATTCATTGCTGTTTCTACTGTTCAGCTCTGCGATTGTCATATTCTTTACCAGAACCGTATCTGAGGAAAGAGCCGTTGCCAGCTTCGTGGAAAGGGCAGCCATTTTATCAAGGGTTTCATTAAAATTAATTGGGAAGCTTCCCTCTCCTGCAACAGAAAAATCACAATACGCACTATCCGTTGACAGAAGCTCTTTATTGTCTTTATATAGATATAGCTTATTGCTGATCTTCGAAATAGTGTATCCTGAACCAACAACCAAATAATTTTTTAAATCAGCTGTACCCGGTTGTAACGCTGTATTGACAGTAGAAGAAAGTATTGTCTCTATGTAAGAGGTATCATTTATCGTTGACGATAATGTTTTATCCTTAGTTTCCATGCTCGTTAATGTAAATCCATCATACTGGCTGCCCACTGAAAGCTTTGAATTGTTGTCTCCAAGCTCATAGACAGTATAGGCACTTGTAGAATCAATGCTTGCAAAAGTTGCAGCTGCTGTATTGCTTCCCTCCAAAGTCGGCAGGGTTATTGTTACGGTATCAATTAAAGTATTATTTTGAAACAATCCAAATTTAAATGTTTTTTGATCTGTACCATGATATATTTTATTAACTGTTATCGTACGAATTGCCAGATTGGTGCTATTATTCCTATTATTTTCTGTATTGCCAAAGTTGCCGGAAATATTAGCTTTTTGAACTGCAATACTTCCCTCCATGTGGGCTACTAAATCAAATTCTGACGCGAATACTGCATAAGGGCTCACTTGTGATAGTGCGTTTTGTATCTCAGCACTAGAAAGCATTGTTCCTGACTTTGCGACAGCAGTTATTGCGAGGGCTCCGACTCCTGAACTCACTGTGACTGCATCAGAAAATTCTGTAATTGTATAATTTTCAATGATTTCTGAACCAAGCTCGTATTTCACACAGCCAATAATATTGGTCGGATTGTTGTTATCCCACTTAAAGTTATCAGCACACACACTTGGATATTTAAAAAGTACTGCTGTATAAGTTGTATTTGTTAAGGCATATAGTGAGCCCCCATTACCCGCATTACCATTTTGATCATACAACCCAGGTATTTGAGCTGTTACTATTCCATTAACTACATTTAGTGCTACGTTATACCTTTGATTATTGGGATCGGTTACATTCAAATAGTAGGTTCCGGAAACATTTGTATCAATTACTCCGTTCACATCAATGAATTTCATTGTCACATTAATCACCGATTTTGAATTCGATATCCCTGTCACTACAAAGGTGGAAAAGCTATCGGTCACAAATTCTATCGTATCCGCTCCACTATAATCTATCAGGCTCACCGCTTGGGTAACATCTTCAACTTGAATTCCTTCCCCGGTCTCCTTTAGATGCAAAACCTTTATCTCATCGGACACATTCTTGATACTTTGATCCAGTATCTCATTTTTATATTGAATTGATACGTTGACAGTGCCGAGTTCCGGCTCATATTTAATTCCTTCTGCCATAAAATAAATATCATATGCCAAAAAGCTTGTTACCGTCTGATTCTCAGCTTGAACACAATCATTAATACGTGCTTCAATGTCCGTATATTGACCTATATTAGTTTCTGATTATCCTGATAATCATATTCCGTCTTCTTTAACTCTATCTCTTTTTCCGGCTTTTTATCGGAATCTTTATTCTCTTCCTCTTCCTCAGAATCTTCCTTACCATCTGAATCTTCGGTATCATCTGTTCCTTCGGTGCCATCTGATCCTTCGGTTCCATCTGTTCCTTCGGTTCCACCTGATCCTTCGGTTCCATCTGTTCCTTCGGTTCCATCTGTTCCTTCGGTTCCACCTGTTCCTTCGGTTCCATCTGTTCCTTCGGTTCCACCTGTTCCTTCGTTTCCATCTGTTCCTTCGGTTCCACCTGATTCTTCAGCATCATCTGATTCTTCGGTGCCACCCGAATTTCCAGCCTCTTCAGTATCTCCCATATCGCCAGAACCATTATTCTCTTCCGTTCCACCGGTTCAACTGCTTCATACTGAGTATTACCTCCATAAGAATCAGGGCTATCGGTATCTGCAAGCGGCAGTACTACGAGTGACAAGAGTACAATTATCGCTATCAGTACGTACAATAATAAATGCCATCTCTTTGCTTTTTTTCTATTCATTCTGCCTTCATCCCCTTCTTCTCAATTTCAAGTGATATTAATCTCTCAGTATTTTAATTTCAAAAACCACTTTTCCAATCAAGTTTTGGGTATCTATTGTCCCTAAATAACGTGAATCCAACGCAACCTCTCGATTATCCCCCATAACGAAAACAAAGTCCCTCGGAACAGTAAGCGGAAATTCAACTCCGTCCTCTCGCTTATAAGTCTCACCGATAATGGTATCCTCTTTTTGGACTATACCATTGATCAAGAGTTTGCCTGTTTTATTGTCAATATCAACCGTATCACCTTCGATAGCAACTACTCGCTTAATTAAATATTCATCCTCATCGGCTGGTTTAAAGATCACAACATCATTTCGTTCATATGTACTGTCAAGACGATAAAACAGAGCAAAGCTTCCGTCCGTCAGGCTTGGCATCATCGAATCACCTTTCACAATGGCGATTCCAGCTATTACACCAAACAGCAGAAATACAACTGCTGCCGTTATCAGAATCTCAAAGCTAAATCGGTATAGGCTCTTTTTCCGGCGCTCTCTGAGGATGTGCTTTTCAAAAAGACTTAGAGGTTCCTTCTCCTCTAATTTAGTCGTTCCATTTTCGACTATCATGTACGTTGGTACTCCTCATTATCATATTATCTTCTACATCTTTTTATTATCAAAATAATGATTCAAGTATCAAAAGACTTTTATATAT
>JAQZBD010000120.1 GCA_029239235.1 Herbinix sp. | reverse complement strand
TGCCGCCGAGAATGCAACCTGCTAGATAAAGATAAGTTTTTAGTGGATAAAGGGTTATTTCCTTCTCCCCTTCTATTTTTTCTTCTAAGGCTGGAATCGATTTTATTGTTTGCGCCTTTTTTGCGGTAAATAATTTTTGAGGAGGCTCTTTTTTATACTCATTGTCTTTTAGACTAATATTTTTTCGATTTTCACTATCCGTTGAGATATCAATTTCATTATAATTTCTATTATCTGCTGCTTGTCTATTAATGTCATTTTGATTCTTATGTCTTTATTATTCTTGATGTCTTTAAAGTTTTCTAATGCCTTCCGTTGTTCTATTTGATTATGACTATCATTCATTACTAAAAGCTCTCGTAGATCCTCAAAGCGATAGCCCTCTTCTCTGCTTACTGCATAAAGCTGATAAACTAATAGTACAGCCTCTTTGTCTGTGTAATCTATCTTATTCATCAGATATTCCATTAAACCTCTGATTTGATCCCTGATATTCTTTTGATACCCGGGAAAAAAGCAAAGCTCTGGCTCAAAATTGCTGATATTAAGATAGATATGCTCCGGGGATAGTACAAAGTCATCCTCCGGTAAAAGATATTCGTAAGCTCTTTCTAAGGTTAGTAGAATATGTTCACAAAAGCCCTTCAACTGTTCGAAAGTCAGGGTAGCTTTCACAAGAATACTTTGCAGTGCCTGCTTTGAGGTTATCTCATAGTAAAGCATTCTTTGATTATCTATCACTCTTCGCTCTAATGATAAAACACCTTCCACCCTTTGATGCTCTAACAGCTTGATACAATAATCACTAATATTAATAAGATCCACCAACGGTATTACCATGTAACTATGACGTAAATCTTTTTTATATTCCACTTCCATACCTGCCTCCACCACATCCTCTCCTTCTCATTGTTCCTGCTTACCTCTACTCTCTCATTCCCTTCTTTCGTTCCCTTCGTTCCTTTCTTTCGCCCCTTTCCTTCACCCTTTCCTTCACCCTTTCCTTCGTCCCTTTCTGTCGTTCCTTTCATTCCTTTCTTTCATTCCTTTCTTTCCATCCCCTCTTACCTTTCCACCATATCCCTGATTTCCATGAAAGCGCTTCTTCTTTTAATCTCCCTGTAGAAACTTCTCAAGCTTTTCTTTTAGTTCACTGACACCTTTAATTTCCGATGCTGTATTCATAATTACCTCCATAGAGCGGATTGTCTCTGCAGGCCTATGAACCGGGTAATTAGCAGATATATTCGCATTCTCCATAGTACGTAATATCCTGCTGAATATGGGTAAAATAATTTTTCGCTTCGCACTTACCGTTACCTTTATGCTATAATGATCAATCTCTGCCTGAAGAATAACCTTCTCATATAAGAGCAAACTGTTCTCCAACTCTTTCTTAAGATCTTTCAATACTTGCTGCTTCATAGGAGATGTATCACCAACTAGCAGATAGAATACCCCGCGGCTATTAATCGCTTCGTAATATATCTCATCTTGTTCCAGGTCTGAAACCTGATTTGAGTAAAAGCTTGCTTTATGTGCTGACAAATCAATTGCATATTTTTGCTCCTCATATTTTAAGCCCAACCCCTCATGTTTGAAGTAAGTATAAAAACATATCCCAATAATAAAAAAGGTACAAAGGGGATGCTCTTTTTTCTGTCAGCTAACCGGAATATCATTAAGATAATAGATAGGATTGCAGCAAATAATAATGCCAGGGCAAATAGCTCAAGATTGCTCCAAAAGCCTAATCCGATACCGGTGATACAAAGCAGTAGCCCATCACCAAGACCAATTTTCCCTCCGGTGGCTAAGCTAATGACAATTACAACACCTCCCACTACAACTCCTCCCAATCGGTCAAATAGAGTTATTGTATGATAAAAAGGTATAAAGGCACAGATTATACCTCCTCCAAGGATAATGATCCAAAGCCCAATTCTCTTTTTTAATAAATCCTGAATCGAGCTAAGTATAAGTAAACCTAATAAAAGAAACGCCACGATATTTTCACTCATGATTTAAACTCCCTTGACTCATTTATTTGTAACACCGTTTGCAGGGTGTCCTACTGCCTGCCTCAGAGAAAGCAATCTCTCTTACATTCCTTTTAATGGCAGAGCAATCCCTCTTTTTATGGTACCTCGTTCCATCAGAGGTAATAAAAAAGATTCCAGGCTGATCAGCCGTTCCTTTATCACAGACCTCGCAAGGATAGTACTTTGCTCCCTGCTCATTTCTTAAACTTGTTGGAATTCCCTGTACTGATCTGACCGATAATTTGATATGGGAGCAGCTATCTGTCTTATGGTATACAGTGCCTGTTTGGGTAACAAACACAGTGTTTTCCTTTTCATTATCACCTTCTATTTGATAAGCTGCCTCCACCTGATAACCCGTCCAACTCCGAAGTCGTATCCTCTGTTCTAATTTCATATTTGGTATGAGAAAAATACGGATTGGAAGCTCCACCTGGTAGCTCACATGAATATCTATTATATCTTCCTCGGAAAATAAATTGGAGCCTTCAAAGCTAATGCCGTGATATCCTCCCTTGATGCAAGAGTGATTAACATAGTCCGTATCCAAATATTCCTGACCGGAACTTTTTACTATACCCTGGCTCGTGACTTCCTCAGCCCAATCGGCTAAACCAAAGTCAATATCCATACCAAAGATAGAGAAATCCACATCTAATGCTTCTTCCACACTGGGAAAATCCTGTACCACATAGGCCGCTTTTGAAAGCTTTAAGCCCATCTTCGTAATTGCTGCCTGAATCTGCTCCTGTACCGTAAAGATTTGTATGAAATACAAAAAGGCTAATACAAAATAAAGAAAAATGGGGAGCACTAGCGCAGCCTCTACCGTTAATGAAGCCTCCTCCATTCTCTTTCTTCTACTTTTATTATTCCAGTTGCTCCTATTATACCCACCCTTCTCAGGCTTCACACAATCCTCCTGTCTACCTCTAGTCGACTAAAATGTCCGTTCTTTCATATTAGAAAATTATTTTTTATAGGCAAACGATTCCTTGGAGAGAGGCTTTTTAATTTTATTTTTTATATTTTATGAATTTAAATTTTAGAGTAATAGATATGAAAGAACGGACATCTTAGCCCACTAGAGATTAGTTCATATAAATAACTTAGAATCCTAATAACTGTATTCTACTTTTCTCTTAAAACGATACCCCTGTGTTCCTTGGGTTACATATTTTTTAACAAACGAAAATTCAGTAAATATTGGCTTTATACCAAACTCAGCCTCAGCTTTAAGGCCAAAATAACAATTTTGAATTGAAAAGGATTCAATTTCATAGCGAAGCTTTATATTCTCCTGCATCAAATCCATAGATCGATAAGATAAGCTAGTTTCCCTGCTCATTAGAAGAAATAATTGAAGGTAATTCTGATAGCTTAAAGAAAGCTCATCTGTTCCCAGAAAACCCTGAACCTTTTTTTCAAGAAAAGTTCGATTAATCAGAAATAACTCATGAAATTGAAGTGTAGTTTTTCGTTTCATTAACGGTACCTCTTTTCCGTTCAGAAGAGCACAGGTATCCAACAGCGCCTCTTCAAGCGCCCAGGCAACCATCACCATTACCTGAACCGCTCCGATTAGTATTGGCAGCCCCGTAAAGCCTACAATAGCAATTGCCGCCGCTCTAGCCTCTTCTCTGGCAGTGGAGTCACTCAACACTGTAATAAAATCTAAGATTGTTCTGAGAAAAATCATTTTCATTATAACGGAATACAGATTCTCTTGATCGGATGCTTTTCCAGTGATTAAATATTCTTGTTCGTAGCTTAGAACAGATGGTTTTACATTGGTTTTTATAGCATCTTGAATTATCCCCTTTCCTTGCTCCTCCTCCGTGATTTGCTCCCGGTAGTCATAAAAATGCTCACTTAAGTACTCCTCAAATAAGTATATTTCCGCTATTTTATTAATTCCGGCTCCTAAGATTGCTGTAACTGAGGTTTCATCACCAAAGCTCTGAAACAAATTCTCTGAATTACTATTGGTTACGTCTTTGCCGGTACTCTGAAAGAAGCTCTTAAGCTTAGCCAGCGGATCAGAGCTATCTTGGGCTAAGCTCGCCAGTTCAGAAGGCAAAGCACTAATAGAGTTTAGTCTAGCCTTTGAGACTTTGTCCGGATCAATCACCAAACTGACCAGCCCTGACGTTGCTATCTCTTCCGCCTTATCTAACAAAGAGTCGTGATTTGATTTATCTATAACAAGCGTACTATAGTCTAGAGTTAGTCCGTCAATCTGATACGCATTCAAGCTTTCCTCTGCTCCTTGAATACAAAATGCGGCTTTGTGATGGTCTTTACCTGATAGGTTATTAATTCCTTCTGACAAATCTGCATTCGTCTTTTCAAGAATCATTGTATTTTTTTCTATGATCTGCTTCATCTCATCAAAATTGTAACTTAGATTACCGGAACCAACATACTTCTTTAACTCCTCCAACCCTTCTTCCAGTCCAGCATAGGTGCTGTCCTCTAAAGCTTCTTTTTCCTGTTGTATAAGCTTTTCATATTTCTCTATCAGAGGTGCTGCTACCTTGACCTTTAATTGAAGCTTATTGATACAAGTGATGGCCTCCTGATTTAATGGCTTTATATTATTAATCAGCTGCTTTAACTGATTACTGGTTGTTCTTATTTGTTCTTCGTTGTCCCTTATCTCTTTTTCTTTTGCAGCAATCATTTCCTCCTTTTTCTGGATACTGTTATGCAAAGCTTGAAGCTGTTTTCCAATAACTTCTCTTTCTTTTGCATTTTGGCTTTCATCACCTGAATTTGTGGACTGTGCCGCTAGGCTTAAGCTAATTGCTGATATGGCAGCCACCTCTGCTGATATCTGTTCTCTTGCGTTCTGAATAAATACTTTGGCTTCTTCAATCGCTGCAAAGCAGGCCTTTATCTGTCTGAAATAATTATTTGGATTGATGTAATGCTCCTTCAAGGCTGTAAAGATATCCTTCTGGTTGATACCTGCCTGCTGCATCGTAAGCTCTTTCTTATTAATTTTTTTAATAAAATGATTTGTTATTTTTAAGTCTCCCTGCTTTGTCAGCTTGATTCCCTTTTCACTGGTTTCAATGCCGTCAAAAAGCATCATGAGTCTTAAGACTCCTTGATCTATCTGAATCAGTTCCTCCTGAAGCTCTTGTTTTTCCTCCATTAAGTAACTCACCTGATTCGGTGTCTGAAGCAATTTAAGCTTATTAAGCAATACCCTTGCTGCGTCCCCCATTTCCTGATACTTCATGTATTCTACGGCTTCATTAATTAGTAGCTGCCCCTCATAATCCAGTAAAGAAGTTTCTTCACTCACCCTGATATCGCTGATTGATAAGTGATATAGTTCTGTTCTTGTAGAGGTGTAGCTTTTCCTTGAATCCGCCTCTGGGTCTATGGTATAACCTATGTACTCCCTCAATTTATCTTGCAGCTCCTGTTGTGCCATTAATGTATCCCCTTCGCAGTAGCGTCCGAAGATATGGTACTCCTCCCATAAAGGCCCGTAGTATTCTGCAAAAATACTATCCATGGCTGTTGTTAAAGCTCTTTCTGCCATTACTCTTGCCGTATATACCCGTGCACCCTCTATTGTAGTGAATAGAAGTGAAAGAATGATTAGTAGGATTAGACTTAAAAATACGGTAATTGTCCCATCAGTTTCACATTTTTTCATACAAATTTTCAGTTTCACCTCCTCTGAATAGTGCCAAGCTATTCTAATTTAATCTCTGTATTAATTTCGCCAGCATTTCCATTAATGGATTCAAAAGCAGACTGAATAATTGCTGTAATCTGGTTTCTAAATATTAATACCAATCCAATGATAATTACTAGGATTAAAATCACCTCAATTACACCAATTCCATCTAATTGTTTTGTTATCCAGTACTGGTAGGTTTTTCTTAGCTTATTTTTCATACGTTTATATTCTGCTTTTTTAGCAGAGCTCCTCTCACTGTTTTGTATTATAGTTGGACGTTTTAAGCGTTATTTTTATCTATGTTAATTTTCTATGAATCATGGAACTACATTTGAAAGGACATAAAGGCTGGAACCATTATGACAAGGAATACTAAAATTAATAAAACCATCATCGGTATCAGAAGCTTTGTACCCGCTTCCTCTCCTAATCTCTTAGCAGCTTCCTTTCTATCCTCAAAAGCCTCTGCAGCTTCTATTATTAATAAGTCAGTAAAGCCCCTGGTTCCTTTTATAAGATTCTGCGAAAGCAGTGCAGAGAATTTAATATAAGGGATAAGTCCAACCCTCCTTCCAAACTGCTCATATGCTGCTTTCTCCGGCATGCCTAGTTTTAACTCTCTGACGGTTATTAGCATTTCTTCGTATAGATGTCTTTTGGTAGTGTGTTTGCAGTTTCGTTTGTTATCATAATCCTCGGAAATTTTTATCCATGCCTGGCGAATTGTCATTCCTGCATTTATGAGTAAGGTAAATTTATTAACAATGTCCGGGTAATCTAATAGCATCTCCTCCTTCCGCTTCTTGACTCGAATTTGCATATGCCTCTCACTGTAAACCCAAACAATTATAGCTGCCGCTATTCCTAAGATAAATAAGTGAACGCCTGTATTCTGACTTCTTAGCTTCCAATCAAGTTTATAATTCTCGATTTGGCTCGGAAGCTCCAATAAGGGATTAACCGCGGTTTTATCGGACAAACTTTTTATTTCCTCTTCTAATTTTTCTTTGAATAGTTCTTCTTCACTATATTGCTTTGGCAGGATATGAAGCGTTATATGATATTCCCTCTTTACTTCATAATAGCTCACTATCGCTTTAATGGATGTGGATACTCCTTCTTTCGAAATATCACTGTTATATATGCTGCCATCTGGGGAGATCAGCTTGTAGTCCTCTGGTAACCATGAGACGATTAAGCTCGTCCCTGGAATTGATTTGCATAAATTCAACTTTTCAGTTACGCTTTCCAAGGAAGGATTATTTCCCATTATATTTACCTTCAAATATTGAAGCGCTTTGTCAAATAATTCTTCAATTTCACCCTCCATATACCTGCGCTCACCGATGGAGATTGTGACATCCTGGGAATTCGGGATATTGTCTTGACCTAATTCCTCCTCCCCTTTCTTTATAGCAACATTAAGCTCAACCTGGGAGCTTCCATCGCCGTAATCAGGTCTTTCTATGTATTTACCCTCCATAAGAACTGAATCTCCTTGATCCATAAGAGTTCCAAAAAGGGATAACAGGTTAAATAATGCCAGCACTGTCAAAGCAGTTGCAATCCTTTGATACCAATATAACTTCACCTGCTCCTCTGGTTTATTCGTGTGATAAAAAGCTTTCATGGCTTCGGTTATATGACCCTGTTTTAGAAGAACTCGATCAAGTTTTGTGCGAAATAATATGACTTCTATTACCGGATACCAAAAGTAGAGCTTATGCTCCTGATGATCAATATCCTGAATCCATTTCTCTTTTTTCTTATATCCATATAGGATTCCAAACAGCGTGACTATAAGGATTATACTGTTGACTAACCACATAGCGTCCCTCCTTATACCTCAATCCTTATAATTTTATCGATCACTAGGAATGCACTAAGATAACATAGCAGAAAAACAGACATCACCAAGATACCTAACAGATTATGATACAGGGGATCTAAAAATCCTGGAGAAGATATAGAAAGATAAACCAGAATGAATAAGGGCATGACTTTCATAATGTTTGCTTCCAGCCTCTTTGCCGAAATAAGTGTGATAATTTCTCTATTTACTTCAATCTTATCACCGATCATGCTTGAGGTAACCTTTATAATGTTGATTAAATCACCGCCCGACCTTTTTGCTGTGGAAAATACATCGGCGAAGCTTTTAATATCCTCCAGACCAGAACGTTCAGCAAAATCAATCAGAGCCTTTTCCACTGTAATATTCATTCGAAGCTGATTCACAACATAAGATAACTCCTTTTGAATCATAGCATCATCCGTATAAATTTGTCCTAAATCTTTATATGCTTCCTCAAAGGCATTCTCCGCACAATATCCGGCCTCAAGCGCTGCGGAAATTGCCTGAATTCCATCCTTAAATTCAAGATTCAGCTTCCACTTGCGATTTTTTAATTGATTTTTGATTTGATATTTTTGATAAAAATAGATGAAAGGCATTAAGAATAGAATTCCTAAGATACTTCGGTAAAATAAAATCCCTAGAATAATAACAATAAGTGCTCCCTGTAGACAATAACAGATATTTTCTTTCTTAGATAAATGATATATATTATAATCCAATGAACAGTCCCTCTTCTCTTTCGTCAAACATTGTTTCAACTGATAAAGATGTCATATTAAGACCTGCCCGTTTTAACTTATCTGTATTAATTAATTCGTTCCGCTTTATAAAAATCCCTTCTAGTTTCCCATTCTTCTCTGAGGTTTCTTCAAACTGATAAAGTGGATTTAGTTGATACTCACCCTCCTGACAACCCAGAACCTCCGTTATCTCAAGTAGCTTCCTGGATTTATCTCTCATTCTGCCAAGATGTACAATGATATCAATCGCAGATGCAATTTGTCTTCTAATGGCTAAGAGCGGAATATCTGAGGCTAATAATACGAGGGATTCTAACCGGCTTAGCATATCAAGTGGAGAATTCGCATGCCCAGTTGATATTGATCCATCATGCCCCGTATTCATGGCTTGCAATAAATCTGCTGCTGCTCCATCACGAACCTCACCAATCACAATTCGATCTGGCCGCATTCGCAAGGAAGTTTTAATGAGATCACGAATTGTGATCTCATTACTTCCCTCCAAGTTGGCATTACGTACCTCCAAACGGACAAGATTGGATATATTACGAAGTTGAAGTTCTGCTGAATCCTCGATCGTAATAATTCTTTCGTCGGAGGGGATAAAATTAGAAATGGCATTAAGAAATGTAGTTTTACCAGAGCCTGTTCCGCCACTGATAAAAATGTTGTAGCCTGCTATCACAAGCTTTCGTAAAAAATTAGCTGCTTCTTCTGAAATCGAATCCAGTTCAATTAGCCGTTGAATTGTTATTGGTATGTTTGGAAATTTTCTGATTGTAATGATCGGTCCATCCATTGCAATCGGTGTTAGGACGATGTTTACCCGGGATCCATCCGGTAGTCTTGAATCCACAATCGGGCTGGCTTCATTAATAATTCTATTAGAATGTGCCACCATTTGCTGCACAACATCCTCAAGCTTTTGTCTCGATTCAAATTGTTTTGTGATTGGAGATATTCTTCCGTTCTTTTCAATAAATATTTTATCCATTCCATTCACCATAATTTCAGTGATTTCGGGATCATCAATTAACTCCTGTATAATATCCAGCTTACGGATTGAATTAAAGATATCCCTTCTCAATCGTTGTTTTTCCATAATACTGATATACGTATTCCTGCTGTAATTAATTAGGCAAAGATCAATCAACTCAAGGATCTCCTCATCTGTAATCTCCCTACTCATGTCTATGTTTTCCATAACTTTTTGCCTAAGTATTTCTTTCAATTGATCCATAGTTAAACTTCCTTTTCACTAATTGCGGTAAATACCCTATAACCCTATTGTTTCTAAGCAGCTCTCAGCTGCTTGCCAAGCCTTGCTGTTTATTAACTGATCCTGAGGGATTGGGGCTTGTCCGTAATCCTCGTCTAAAAGCTCTACAAAGAAATTCTGCTCCTGAGAGATTTGCTTACCGCATCGTTGCAATTGCTTTAACCATGTTTCATATAAAGCTTTATCATACTCTGTACACCCTTTTATTGTAATCAACGAATCGCTATGTATAATTAATTCCATTAGTGCTTCCGATATGCTATTGATATAAAATAAAATTATTTGATAATCAGTATTTCTTCTCAGATCTCCAATCAGCTTCTTAATATCCTCTGAATCCAGTGCTAAAATATCCGAGGCATGATCGGCTCCACCAAGATTAGTAATCAGTGTTTGGTTAGATAATTCTTTTAGTTTTGTATTGATATCTTTATTTTCTTTAATGTAATAAATGATTTCTGATAAGACATCCCGATTACTTTCCAGTTCTTTTACTAAAGTTACAGGTAAAAGCTCCAAATTGATAAATAGTACATTTTTATACTTTAATAAAAGGGCATATAGAGCCATTGTAAACACATGTGCCTCTTGTCGCTGCCTCGGTAAAAATACAGTAAGAATATTTACTCCATCTTTCGATGACTCCGGATGAATCCTGCTTTCTCTACTTCTAAAGTCGCTTAGAATGTCCTGCATTACCTGCTGTACCGGCTGATGCTTATGTATGAAGCATCGATCCATATTCTCTCTGCTCTTCTGGTCGTCGTTGAATTGATAGATGTATTTAACCTTATTTGTAAAAATCTCATCCTCATCTAAGTCACTACCTAATAGCAAGACATTAACAAAATTCGTCTGAAGGAATTCTTTCAAACTTTCAAGATGTGTAAAAATTATAATTTCAAAGGGAATCTCCCTTCTCTTTTTAAAATATTCCATAAAGCGGGTAGCGTAATAGAAGTCAGAATCATACAGTGCAAATATTCTTTCCACTAAGAATCCTCCTAAGATATCGTACATACACATTGGGAAGGTATGATGTAGCGATTATTTGATTATTTTAAATGATTGGTGTCTGTTTTAATTTGGAGCAAATGACGTAGAGATATAAGAAATTAGCAATTACTTAAAATTCTATAACAATTATTTACATGTCAATATATTACATTATTATGGTTTTATTGTCAAATCATTTATTGCTCTTTCATGTATTTTTGTCAATTATCTACAATTTATTGGCTGTTTTTTAATATTTCTTACAAATAAAGTGCCGAATATCGGCACTCTATCGAATTATGCAAATGAATAATAAACCGCCAACCCAAATAGCAGTATAAAACCCGGTAACCCTAGCAATCCATTAGTCAAAACACTCACACCATTGACTGCTATGGATACGCCATAACCTTGGCTTTGTAATGCCAGATTAATCAAGCAGATTCCAGCTGTGCCTGCGCTAGCACGTAACACGAAATTCAAAATTAACTCCGGTCTGCGACGAACTACGCAGACTCCTATGTATAAAATACATGCTGCGATAATACCAATTAATATAACATTTTCAATACTCATAAATCCACCTGCCTTCTTAAACTTAATTATGATTTGAGCGTCAAATACCCTATTCGAGCAATAGCGATGATATGGTCGCATATCTATGGCGCAGACCAACATCTTGTAATTGCACGCATTTAGTAATTACAAGATGGTAAGGCAAGTCCAGATGGATAGATATGCATCCATATCCATCATCCATGCCTAAACCAGGCAATTGACCTCAAATCAATCTATATGCCTTCTTTGATACAACCTATTACATTTATATACCGAAACAGCCATTTTATGTTAATTAATAGAATAAAAGGCAAATATTATGACTATACTATTGGTAAATCAATGAAAAGGTTGGTGAAGCAATGTATCTTTTTTTTAGAAGAAGACGTCCAAAAGAGAATTATCTGATTAACGAAATAAATAAGACAAAAATAGCATTGGAAGCTGCATATTCGAATTTTGAAAATGTTGTCGATCCCGATCTGATTGACAGTTGCATCTATCAGTTAAATGCTGTACAGAATCGTTATCGCTTTTTAATCAAAGAGGCTAAGGCTTCTGATACTACTTTCTGCTGACCTGTCACGAAACCCCTAACCCATTTTCACATACAAATAGGCTGTTCAAATTTGCCAAGAAAAGATCTCATTTTGACGACCTTTTTATGACAAGCTTAAACAGCCTCATCTTTTGTACTTATTTTGCTTTTGCCTTCGTAGGTACTTTGATATTTAAGTCAGTGCTTTTGTTATAACATAGCTTTTGTATTTTAATTGCTTTTGTTCATAAAATGCTTTAGTACAAAAATCTTTTGTGCTTTAATTTCTTATGTACTTTAATCTCCTTCGTACCTTAATTACTTTTTGTACCTCAGTATATTTCCGTAAACTTATGTACTCTAAGTTTCCTTAGTGGTTTAATTTCATTTGTCCTCTAAATTCTTTCGTACTCCAATTTCCTTCGTACACTAATCGCCTTTGTATCTAATCCACTTCATTCTTTTGTAATTTAACCATTCTTTCGTAATGGCTCTATACAATGAACCCACGACTTTTTGTACTTGGATCGAGGAAAGTCTCATTCAACGTTCCTCTGCCGTAGGTTAAGCCCGCGTAAAGCTTTTGGGTATTTCTCATCATCGGACCGCTTTTATCCTGTTTACTGACTCCTTCAAAACCGAATAACAGCTTCTTCAGCACCGACTGGGCACTGTCAAGAGGTTCAGGATTTCGCTTCATAATTGCCGTGATGATTCTCTTATTAACATATAGATAAAGACTCATTAAGTCATAGGAAATTGCATATTTATAATCTAAGGTTGCCATTAACTCAGACACATATTTTTGTGCCTGCTTCAGCCCCCTATCAAAGCTTGGCAGCTCTCCCTGTTGAAAAGCCTCCTCAGCATCTGCAAGCTCTGTCAAAATCATTTCGTAAAGAATCACTGTAAGCTCACTTCTGGAAGCCTGTGTAATTCTCGCCGTAAATGCATGGATAGCTTCTTTTTTCATGTGAACCTCCATC
>JAQZBD010000119.1 GCA_029239235.1 Herbinix sp. | reverse complement strand
TTCTTCATTCGCCAGGCCTTGATACAAAATCGTATCTGACGGTTGGTCGTTATAATATAACACATTACTCGGTGCCTCCAAGCCGACGGAAGCCTTTTTGTAATACGCTTCTGCTTTGTCCTGGTTTCCTAATAAGCGATAGGCCTTTCCCAGGTAGTAATCAGCAATATTATCCTGTGTATTAGGAAGCTTTCCTTCACCCAGATTATCCGGATAAGTCATGGTTGACTCTAATAGTTCAATTGCTTTTGCTATATTGCCCAAATCCAATTCTTGAATCGCTTTTTCAGTTAACGCTAATCGATACTGGGTACTAACCTTGCCTTCTCCCCCTTCCCAGGGATGGAAGGTATGGGATGTGAGACAGCTAAGCGCCTGATCATATTGTCCTGTACTATTTAGCAGGGTAATGTATTCGAGATAAAGAACATCACGTGTTTTCACTAAATTAAGTTGTGCTTCTAATAGCTCAAAACGTTCTTTATTACTTACACCTGCCTTCGCTCTTAATTGATCATACTCAAGCAGGAACCTTGCACAATCCGGTTCAAGATTATACGCTTTCTTCATATAACCTAAAGCTTTGTCGGTATCCCCTTGCTTGTTATAGTAGTAGATTGCAAGATTTCGACAGGTCATAGCGTAGGAAGCATTTTCCGCATAAGAAGCCTCCCACTGATTACCGGCTTCTTCATATCGCTTCTTATCATAAAGTAGATTACCAAGATAATAGCGAGCAAATGGGGCTTTCTCCAAAGCTGAAATGACACTTTTTAGAATGCTGATTTCAATTACTTTGTTGGGGAAGCAGTAATCAGGATTTGTGGTCTCTCCTTTCCTATATAGTTCCTTACCCTTCTCCAAATCTCCTGCTAGCGTATAAGCATAGCCTTGATAATAGTAAACAAGCGGGGTTTTATTCTCACAGATTTCAAGAATGCGAATCGCATCTTCATATAAACCGTATTTCATATAATCGATTGATAGTTCCAGATAATTGTGAGATTGATTTCGCATAAGCTTTTTCCATGTAACTAAATCATTATTATTGATAGCTTGTTCATAAAGACACCCCATACACAGCGGATCAATGTCAATACTCTCCTGCAAAAACATTGTATTTTCTTTTCCTAGAAGTCTTAAAATTGCAGCCTTTAAACATCTTGCTTTCATATTGTGCCAGTTGCGGGTCAATGATTTATCTATAAATTCCAACGCTGCTGTGTACTGCTTCTTTCTAGAGCTTAAGCAGGCCAGCCAATAAAAGCCACCACTTTGTGTTTCATAGCTCCAGGTTGATTTATAGAAGGCATCATAGGCCTTTGCATCTTCGCCGGATATTTCCAGCGCAAGACCTAGGTTAAAATAACTTTCACCGTAATACGGATTTGGATTTTTCCAGGTCTGCTTTTCGATTGCTTTCTCAAAATGTCTGATTGCTTTTTCAACATTGCCCCGTTTAAGCTGCAGCATACCATATCCATTATTAAGTCGGATATCGGAGGCATCTCTGCGAAGTCCTTCCTCATAATAGTCTGCCGGTTCATAAGTTGCATGACGGTATTGTTCTAGGTGCTGGGCACCTAAGTATAATTCCTCTGTTGATTTTAGCTGGGAGGGCGAAAGCAGAGGCTCGGCAGGATCCGGTGTAGGCATTAGCTTTTTCTCTACCGCTTCATATTGCACCAACATAGCTCCCGCTTTATCATTCACGGTTACTATACAGCCTGCCGGTGTAACAAGGGTTGTATCAAAAGTGGTCTCATAACTTGTAAGCGGTGTAATATCAACCTGTTCACAAAATAGAGTTTCTCCCTCAAAGCTTACTCTAATCTCTGCCTTTTCATAAGAACCGGAAGTGTAAAGCTTAATGACTGCTTTTCCATCTATGATCTCATAATTAATCATGGCATCCTTAGTGGCATTCTTCACACGTCCAATACCTTTATAGGGCATAAAGTATTGAGTAAAGGTCTTTTCTTCATAGGGTTTTAACCAGGTAAAATCAGGCTGATTATCAGCAAATACACCTGTCATTAATTCTATATAGGGGCCGTCTGTTTCCGTTAAATTGCGATCCCAGGCAAGTCCAAAATCACTATTCCCCCAAGTCCATTGTTTTTTGCCTGGGGAAATATGATGATCTGCTACGTGAAGAAGTCCTGCTTCTATCTTTTCATCATAATTACCAATGAAGTCGAAATCAGAGTGGGCTGCCATGTAGGAGGTCGGTACCTTTATATTCTTGTATCTTGAAATATCAATACCTGCTGAATAATCATATTTGTAATATTCTCCTGTTGCAATTGGGAATGTGGAAACTGCACGCTTTCCGTGATCCATTACCGCGTGAACATCAGGTGGGAACACAGAGTATGTATTATCATTTACCGGTACTGCCGGATTCGCCCACCACAAAAAGGTTTGTGGTGTATCTGTATTATTGAATAACTGTCCTTTGATTTCAATATAGGCTTTATCCGGATATAGGGTGAAGGCTCCCATTCCTTTTGTCCCGTACATTTTATCAATCTCACTGATATATACCGTACAGGAACCATCCTTATTTTCTGTGTATTTATAGTCTACCGGAGAAAAGGTGGAAGGCCTATGGTGCTGCGGCCAGTTAAACTCAATGCCACCGGAAATCCACGGTCCGGTAAGTCCAACCAGTGCAGGCTTAATTACATGATTATAATAAACGAAATCATAATTGTTCGTTTTATCAAGTGCCCTATGGATTCGACCCCCTAATTCGGGAAGCACCATTAGCTTAAGATAATCATTTTCCAGATAAATAGCCTGGTAGGTTACATCCTCCATTTCATCCGATATTTTCTCAGTTACAGGAAGTGGATATACCTTTCCTGCACTTCCTTGATATGCTCTTTTTTCAATAAATAGAGGACTTTTTTCTGCTTGAAATACTTTATAGGTTGGTATAGTAACCTGCTCTTCCCAAACCTTAACTGTTTTTGTTGTTTGCATATGCTTAGCTCCTTTATGTTTGCATTATATTATGATTGGCTTGACAAATTGGGTGGGGGGGTAGGCTGTGAGGTGAGTATAAGTGCCTATGGAGCCACCTGGGCTTGCCTTTAACATCCCATGATTGCCAAGTGCAGGCAATCACGGGAGGCCCGGTCTGCGCCCAGATGGCTCCATAGGCACTTATACTCACCGCGCTAGTTCTTTGCAATACCTAATTACTGTATATGATATATTGATTGAGATAAAGGCAATAATGGATTAAACTAATTAGTATTATACAGTTTTTAAATGTTACGGAGTACTAGTTTATGGGAGGACTTTTGTCGGGCGAATCATTTTATGATTAGGCTGTTGCTTTTTTCTGCATTCATAGTAGCATATTTTTTTCTTATAAAAAATATCATATCCTAGCTAATGATGGACAATATTCCATAGTTGTGCTATGATTTTTTTATGAAGAATTTAGAAAACAAAAAACGTGATGGGTTTAAAGATGAAGAATATATTATAATTCCTACAGAGTCATTTCTTGAGTATGCGCAGCATCCTATGATAAAAGCGTTGTATTTGACAGATGTAGGTTTCTTTCCTAATGCTGCTTTTCATTATAGGGAACGGGAAGAAGGTATTGAAGAATATATTCTTATTTATTGCACTTCGGGAAAAGGCTTTATTCAGGTTAATAACAAAACTTATGAAATACGTGCGGAGCATGCTTTTTGTATTCCCCGTAATACAAAGCATAAGTATTACGCCAGTGAGGATGATCCCTGGAGTATTTTATGGGTGCATTTTAAAGGAACTCATACTCAGTATTTCCCTCTTGAAGCCTGTAATATTATCGATATTAATTCGCGGCATGCAAACAATCGAATGATGTTTCTGTTTGATTTATTGTTTCGCGTTCTGGAACGGAACTATACTTTAGGGAATTTTATCTATATTTCTCAGGTCTTATCTTTGATTTTATCAGAGATCTATCATCGTGAGAAGGTAGATGAGACTAGTAAACAAAATCGGCATATTACGCTCATCGTTCGCTATATGTACAAGCATATTCATGAGAACATATCGCTTGATGATATTTCCAGAGAGTTGAATCTGTCTAAAAGCTATATTAATGCTATCTTTAAAAATAGCGCTAACCGAGCTCCGATTGACTTTTTTATCAACTTGAAGATGCAAGAGGCCTGTAAATTGCTGAGATCGACCGATATGTATATTTGCGAAGTAGGTAAAGCATTAGGATATGAAGACCAATATTACTTTTCACGTATCTTTAAGAAGGTCGTCGGCGTGTCACCTAAAGAATATAGAAATGGAGAGTATATTCTCTATGAATAATTTTGATAGTCCGATCACTTAACGTTTTTCAGCCTACGCTACTAGCGTCATTTATATGTATTATCAAAGGTTGATATTAAAAATTTAAATAGATCTGACAGAGATTTAAGCTTGTAAAATATTATATTAATATAAAGCCTATTGACTATCACCTTAGGTGTTAGATTATGATTGTTTAGGAGGTGATAATTATGTTGATTAACGAAACAAGTAAAGCAACTAATTTGACTAAAAAAGCAATTGAATACTACACGGAACAGAATTTGATTTTTCCTGATCTGTTAGATAACGGATATAGAGATTTTAGCGACAATGATATTGAATGTCTAAAGAAAATCTCTGTTCTTCGTAAGCTTGGACTCAGTATCGGAGAAATAAAAGCAGTGCTTTCTGATGAAAAGGGCGATACACTAAAGAAGTTATCGGTTCGTAACGAATTGAATCTGAAAAAAGAGAGAGCAAAGTATGCACTTCTTGACAAACTAAGTTGCGGTAAAAGTTATACTGAGATAAGTGCAGAATTAGTAGCGGTTGAACAACATGCTACAGTTACAGAAAAGTTATTAGATGCTTTTCCTGGATATTATGGCAGGTTTATAAGCCTGCATTGGGCATATTTTTTGAATGATCCCATTATAACGGAGGAGCAAAAGTCAGCATATAACGAAATCTTAATGTTTTTAGACAATATTCCCCCTCTGAGTTTTCCGGAAAATTTACAATCATATATCGACGAAGCTACAAAAGACATTAGTACGATTGATATTAACAATTTAAGCGAAAAAACAAAGCAGTCTATCATAAATCCAGAAACATTCGAAACATTCTTGTCTGAAAACAAAGAGGTATTGGAAACGTATCTGGCTTATATTCAATCAGACGAGTATAAAAATTCCCCGATGTTTCAAATGAAAGCTTTGTTAATTGAGTTTAATAAAACCAGCGGTTACTATGAAATCTTAATTCCTGCAATGAAGAAATTAAGTCCCTCTTATGCTGAATACTGTAAACAATGCGAAATCGCAAATGAGAAATTGTATGCTCAATATCCGGATGCAAGAAAGCTTGATTACAATTACTAAGTATGCAAATCGTAGTAGATAATAAAAAAACCAATAGTGCATTTACAAAAAAGAACATGTTAAGCCAATCATATGTGATATTCCCCATATGATTGGCTTACATAATTTACTGGTAATTTAGTGTATTTATTGATATGATATTATAAATTTGTATATTAACTCCATATAACCGCTACTAAATACAAAAAACTTCTATATTACCAAGTGAGATCAGATAACTGTAGTTAAGATAATCGGGGGTGAGTTTGATGAAAGTGTCATCATTTTTATATTTCGCTAATTACGGAATTAAGACAATTCTATTTCGGCAGAAAAAGCCAATCATCGGTACAGTGATCTTGACCGATAAATGTAATTTATCCTGCAAACACTGCTCGGTCAATAATATTTCAGCAATTATCCATCCCTATGATCAGATTAAAGCAGAAATGGAAATGCTCTATGAAATGGGTGTACGGATTTTGTTTTTTTGCGGCGGCGAAACGTTTCTGTGGCAGGACGGTGATATAACCTTAAAAGATTTGGTTGCAGAAGCAAAAAAGATGGGCTTTTTAATTGTAAATACAGTAACCAATGGAACTTTTCCAATTGATTTACCTGAGGCAGATTTAATACTTATTAGTCTTGACGGCGACAAAGAGAAACACAATGAAATTCGCGGTAATACATATGATACAATTATGCAGAACATCGAAAATGCCACAGCTGATAATATTTGCTTTTATATGGCGGTTAACCAGATCAATAAAGATACGATAAAAGACGTTTGCCATAATGCGAAATCCAATAAAAATGTACGTGCTGTATCCTTTAACTTTCATACACCATACCCCGAAACGACAACACTTCAACTATCAATCGACGAAAAAAAGCAGTGCTGTGATGTTATTTCTCAGCTGATGGACGAGGGTGTACCTATCTTCAACTTAAAAAATGCATTTCCATATATCATAAACAACAACTTTCCAACTCCTTGCTTTCAGTGTGTCGTAATTGAAAATGGAAAAATCAGCATTTGCGGCAGATGTATTGATATACCGCATTTGTGCGAAAAATGCGGATATTTTTTTGTAGCAGAATATACTCTTTTGTTTCAAGGTAAGCTAAAAATAATGTTTGAGATGTTAAAAACATATCTAAAATACATATAAGAGGTTGAGATGAGTATAATTACAGCGATGACAAGGATGTGGCTTACACGGTCATTTAAGCCCTTCCAATTCATGAATGAATATGATCAAACACTTTCCTATCCGGATACAGAACAGTTAGGGCTATATGTACATATCCCATTTTGTAAAAATATCTGTTCCTTTTGCCCTTATTGCAAGGAGAAATATGATAAAGAACGCTGTGAAAGCTATATTGATTATCTTATAAAAGAAATTCATGCTGTCGGTGGTTCCAACAGTGACAGAAAACAAGTGACAAGTCTTTATTTTGGCGGCGGAACACCTGCTCTTGTTATTGATCGGCTGCAAGAAATTATTGATGCTATCAATAGTCACTTCATTATTACTGAAGGGATCGGCCTGGAACTTCACCCTGAGAATGTCACCGTCGATAATCTAACAAAATTAAAGAATATCGGTGTTACTAAAATCAGTATAGGTATACAGTCATTTCAGAACAAATTTATTACTATGTTAGGAAGAACAAACGTCGATTACGTTAAGATGTTTCAGGCTTTGGATCAAGTAAGGCTTGAAACCGTATCTATGGATTTTATCTTTGCACTTCCTGAACAAAATATAGCTGATTTAAAAGCTGATATCGATATGGCTTTTGGGAATGGAGCAAATCATATAGCGATCTATCCATTTATCGATTTTTCTTTTACTGCTTGCACAATCCCCGCGATGCGTAAGAAGGAAAAAAGAAACCTCCTTGATGAAATCACTTTATACTGCGAAAGTAAAGGTTATCATAGGGATTCGATCTGGACTTTCTCCAATAATGAACATATTAAGTACTCTTCTATGACTAGAGATAATTTTTTAGGCTTTGGTTGTTCGGCCACCACCCTTTTAAAAGACCAGTTTAAAATAAATACCTTTTCAATTGATGAATACGAAAAAAGAATAGCTGAGAATAAACTGCCGACCTCTTTAACAATACGCTTTACTATAAGGCAGAGAATGATTTATTACTTATTTTGGACTGCATATAGTACAAATATTTCCTCCCATGACTTTCAAGCCTTTTTTAAGAAACCACTTAAGAAAGCTTATGGACTAGAACTCTGGCTGGCAAAAATATTAGGTTTTATAAATGAGGACGGTGATGGATATAAAATGACAATGAAGGGTGCTTTTTATTATCATTATTATGAAAATTATTATACGCTCTCTTATATTGATAAAATGTGGAGTATTATGCGGAAAGAGGCCTTTCCGAAAGAGATCAAATTTTAATATTGGAATATACCTCCCTGCTTGTTCCGTTTTTTACAATCTAAAAACGAATAAGTATGGTAAAATACATCCTTATATATTAAAGCAAGCCTAAGAGGCTTTCATAGTTCAAACATAAAAATCCAATGATGGTGCATTTCCTTCATTGGATTTTTTATCATTCAACAGATTAATAATTAAATCACGAGGAGCGCGGCCATTATGAAAAATTTACGAAATTCTATCACACGGGAAAAGAGTACAATCGCACTAATTGTAATTAGTTTCATCATAAGCGGGGCAAGTATTATATTATTACAAATGAAGTATTTTCAGATTATCTCTCTGTTTTTAATCTTGTTACTACTTGCACTGGGAACTGCTACCCTTTTGTTACTGCAAAGAAATAACGCTGGAACTAAAATGAAAAATACGATCCAAACGGAACGATTTGAACGTAAAAAATTGATGCGAAATATCTCCGCAACCTCAGAAACCATCTCCCAGTCCCTGAGTCAGGTTCTTAAAACAATAACTGATTCCTCCTATGTCTTCGAGGAATTGGCAAAGACAATAGAAAGCATCTCTACCAGTACGGAACAGCAAGCAAAGCTATCAGCCGATGGCGAGGGGAAGTCCTTGCAATTAGGAGAAATCCTTGACACAGTCAATCAACATATTCTAATAATAAAGGATGAGCTTCAAAGTATTATTGAACTAAAAAACGAAGGAATTGAGAATATAACTTCTCTTTCAAAACAAACAACACAAGGTCAGGAGGGAATGAATAAGATTAACGAATTGATCTTAGAAACCAATGAAAATGCCGAAGGAATCAGCGTCGTCAGCAGCATCATTAAGAGTATCTCAAACCAGACCAATCTGCTTGCATTAAACGCATCTATAGAGGCAGCCCGGGCAGGTGAATCGGGAAAAGGCTTTGCAGTTGTTGCTGATGAAATCCGTAATCTAGCAGATCAGACTTCTAGGTCTACCTTTCGTATCGATGACTTAATTCATTCTCTGCAAGCGAACTCTTCGCTTGCTGTTACTACAATTCAACAAATTAAAAATGACTTTAACAGCCAATTTGATATGGTAGCTGCAAATGCTGCAACCTTCCATGAAATCGACCAGAAAATAGATATTCTTAAGGATTCAACTGCAGAATTAATTTTAGCAGGAAATCAAATGCAACAGGATAAGTCAGAGATATTAACTGCTATCCAATTAATTTCAAATTCAGCCCTAGAAAATGCAGCCTGTACAGAGGAGGCTTCTGCTTCAACAGAGGAGCTCACCTGCTCGATGAATGAAATCGTTGAAAACACAAAGGCTTCTATCCAATTTGTTATGAATTCCATGACTGAAGCCGCTAATTCAAGCAATGAAAACGGCTGCTTTTTTTACCGTCATGATGTAAATGGGATATTTAAATATGTTAGTGATTCCATTACCAATGTACTTGGCTATACTACCCCGGAGTTTATGACTGACTTTGCTGTATACATGACTGATAATCCAATTAATCAAAAGGCTGAGGAATATACCGCTCTTTCCATACAAGGCATTCAGCAGCCCTCCTACCTTGTAGAGGTTCTACACAAGAATCAGAAGGTCTGTCTGCTAGAGGTTACTGAATTCCCTGTATTTGATGAGAACAATCAGGTCGTTGCGGTAGAAGGCCTGGCTATCCTTTCCTAGCTTTATCGGTAGTAGGATTCGAAAAAATCCAATATTTCTGATGAGATTGTATTACCTGGTAAAATTTAGTTTATTTATTTTATTTCACGTGCTATCATGGTCTTAAGATAAAGGGGGATTTCCATGGATACTCAAGAAATAAAGAACAGGTTATATGATTTAGGCGCAGATTTATGCGGTGTGGCAAGTTTGGATAGATTTAGTGAAGCCCCTGAAGGGTATCACCCACTGGATGTCTTGCCAACCTGCAAATCTGTTATTGTTTTTGCAATCCGATTTGTTGCCGGGACACTTGCCTGCAATACAGCAGTACCCTATACCGTAGTAAGAAATATTTTATCTGATAAGATGGATAAAATGGCAGTACAGTTTTGTATTGATATGGAGAAAGAAGGGATATTGGCTATTCCTACAAGAACAAACGGTTCTGAATACGATGAGAAAACCGGAAGATCCAGGGGTATCGTTTCTGCTAAGCATGCTGCACAAGCAGCTGGCCTTGGAACAATCGGAAGACACTCTTTATTAATCACTCCTGAATATGGCAGCTTGGTATGGTTAAGTGTGATACTTACGGAATTGGAACTGGACGCAGACTCTTTAAAAGAATCTGTTTGCAATGACTGCAATCTTTGTGTTGAGGTCTGTCCCGTAAATGCACTTGAAAGTGCTGATGTAAATCAAAAGGCATGCTGGGATTATGCTTTTGGTGAAGTCAGGAATGATTGGAGAATAAGCTGCCATAAATGCAGAGATATTTGTCCATTTCTTTTAGGAAGTAAGAATATGATATTGAAAAGAGATATCACCCACATGAATGTAACGCAATCGCATTGTTCCTAAAATTTAATCGTAAATTATGATCCATCTGGTAAGGAACATTTATTGAAAGGACAAATTCTATGATCTTTAAAGAAACAGAAAATACTTCACTCCCCACCATCATATTATTACATGGCGGAGGTCTTTCTTGGTGGTCGTTAAAACCTATCATAGAGCTGCTCAAAGAAAAATATCATGTAGTTACTCCGGTCATTGATGGTCATGGAGATGATGCTTTTGAAACATTTGTCAGCATTGAGAGCTCAGCCAAAAAATTGATAAACTATATTGATTCTTATCACAATGGCAAAGTCTATGCAATAGGAGGTTTATCCATTGGTGCTCAAATCGTTACTGAAGTACTCTCATTAAGAGAAAATATAACGGATTACGCCATAATAGAAAGTGCGCTGGTTTATCCATTGAAAGGTGCTTCGTTCCTGACAGTGCCAACCTATAAACTGTTTTTTGGATTAATCAAGCATCGCTGGTTTTCCAGATTACAAGCTAAAACATTATGTGTGCCTAAAGAAATGTTTGAGCAGTATTATAATGATAGCATTAAAATGTCCCAGCAATCACTGATTAATATGTCGTTAAGTAACGGAACCTATGAACTAAAAAATAATATCTCAAATACATACGCTAAAGTCATAATATTTGTAGGCGGAAGCGAAATTGGTATCATGAGGAAATCTAGTAATAGGTTGAATGAATTAATTGCAGGTAGTGAATTACATATCCTCACTAACATGGGACACGGTGAGATTAGCTTGGTATACCCCAAAAAATATGTCGAATTAATCAG
>JAQZBD010000337.1 GCA_029239235.1 Herbinix sp. | reverse complement strand
TTGTCTTTGCCGCCGACAATAATATTCTGTGAGATAGCCCAGCTACGATCCCCCACATTAAAAAACACGAGAAAGTGTTTTAAAAGGCCGGCTGTATATTCTCTGCTTAAGTTCTCTTTTTCTCTATATGGTTCAAAGATTCTGTCGGCATTTCCAACGGAAAAAGCGAAAGGATTTGGTGCTTGTTCCAGACACATTACCTGCCATAGGAGAATAAAGGACTGTATTGCTTCGTATAAAGAATCCGCCCCCTGCTCCGGTACTTTCTCTAAGGTATGAATTAAAAGGGTTAATTGTCTTCTTCTTTTTTCATCTGCCGAGTTCAAATCACGTTTTGCAAGGTCAGCATACCTCTTTGCCAAAATTTGTACTGTTCCCAGCGTATGTTCCATAGCCTGGTATTGCAGTTTTTTCTTTTCACTGACATCAGCTTTTAGCTTTTCTTTGATTATTTCCTGAATATATTTGATCCCATGTTTAAGAGCAGGTCTGAAATCAGGAATTAAATGCCCTGTTACTTGCTCAATGAAGTAGGCAACCTCAGCTGTATCCTCATGAGCGCTATCGTAAACCTTCTTTAATGCTGTAACATAGTCACTATTTTGTGTAGCCTTTCGTACCTTCGTAATTCTCTCTGGACTAAACTCATTATTTGGCTCAATATCCTGAAATACCTGTGTAGGATCACAATAACCATTAAAGGTATTAACACGGAAATTAGGATTAATCAGTGCATAGCTTTTCGCAAATGCATCTCTCTGGGTTCCTGCGAACACATTATTTTCATCAATATAAAGAGGCAGTTCTTCTATAACAGCTCTTAAGGCATGAGCAGTTTTCATAATATGGGGCATATCTTTCTGTTGCTGCATCACTCTTTCGTAAATCTCTTTTACTAAAAACCACCCATCCAGACGGGTAATATTCCTCTCATTTGTATATAGTTTCTTTGCTAAATCCTCTAATTCCTGTGATGTAAAATAATTGCTTACCATTATCTGCTCCTCCTTCAAAGTAATATATTGAACTTACCTTCTCAATAATTTCATGTTCTAATGATATAATCACTTAGCTCTCTAGACATTTCATGCTCTAATGTCAACAATCCATTAGCTCTGTACATTTCAAGTTCTAATTATCGTTAATCCCTTGGCTCTGTACGCTTCTTCGAACTCTTTTTCAAGGCCTTCTCTTATGTAGCCGCTTTCCATTTGATAAGTGAGTCCACACTGCTCCCATTTCTCTTTGCCATATTCATGAAACTTCAAAAGTTCAAACTGTGTATTTTCATGGTTAAATTGCTTATAAAAAGAGAGGAATTCATTGATATACTTTCTATCCGCATTAAATCCATTAACCAAGGCAGTTCTTATCAAAACATTAGGATGGCTGGACATTGCCTTTTCCACGTTAACCATAATCTGCTCATTAGATACCCCTGTATGCTCTTTGTGCAGTTCATTATTGATATGTTTGAAATCCATAATCAGCATATCAATATATGGAAAAAGTTCTTCTAATCTTTTATGAGTCCCGTTGGTTTCTATTGCTGTATGTATGTTGTTTTCTTTCAATCTTTTTAAGATTTGTTTTAAAGCCGGATACTGAAACGTGGGCTCCCCTCCTGAAAATGTCACACCTCCATGATCGAAAAAAAGTGTGCTGGAAGCTTCTGCTTCGTCCAGAATTTCATCTTCACTCATTTCAAAGCAACTAAGATGGATTCCTTGATTTTTATACTCATGTAAGCACGGCTGGTTATGGCAATCACTACAGATATGTCGGTTTAAGCCACCCTCACGAATTGCACCATAGGGACAGACCGCTTCCAATAGTTTCTCTTTCTCAATCATCAAGCTTCCACCACTTGAAATGCTCTCTGGATTTGCGCACCATCTACAGCTCATATTGCATCCTTGAAGATGATACACGAGCCGATTTCCTGGTCCGTCCTGGGAATAATTAAAACCCTTTTTCAGTATTTTAAGCTTCATATGATACCCTTCTTCACCAATATTTATAATACTACTTAATACTTTTATAGCATAACCATAAAAATATGTCAATTGAATTGACATATTTTTGGACTATGATTGACTTTATAAAATATTCGTTATATATTAAAGATGCATTGCAATATAAAACGAGGTATGTATATGTCTAAAAATGTATTAAATGCTTCTGAAATGAAGATTAGAAATCAAAAAAAGATACTGCAGCTTTTAGTAATTCCTTGCTCAAGAGCTGATTTGGCCAGAAAGACCGGTCTGACCCGCGCGGCTATCAGTATTATCGTTGATGAATTAATTAAACAACGATATACTTGATAATATAGTGATTACGATCAGAAAACTAACAGAAGAAAACGAATTGCTGGGAGAATTGCTCGGCATCGGTATTACAGCTCCCGGACCATTGGATTCCTCCAATGGAACGATATTAAATCCCCCTAATTTTGATCAGTGGGCTTTGACCAATGTTACCGATTATTTTCGTGATAAATTTGATTGTACCGTCTTGTTGGAGAATAACTCAAATGCTCTGGCACTATTGGAGAATTTTTACAGTATCAATAATCAATTTAAGAATTTTGTGGTACTGAATGTGGATTCTGGTATTGGCAGCGGGGTGATCTTAAATGGTCAGCTTTATAAGGGTTCCTCTGGATTTGGTAATGATTTTGGCCACATGTCGATTAATTTTCATGGTGAGTCTTGTCGCTGCGGGAATATCGGATGTGCTGAGCTCTATGCTTCCATCCCCAATATTCTTGCGTTTACCAAACAAATAAATCACGATTTTGCAGATTGGAACACGATTGTTGACCTAGCTCTTACAGGCGATATTCAGGCACTTCAGGTCATTGAAAAAGAAGCTTTTTATCTATCTGTCATCATAACTAATATTATGAATATCTTGGATGTGGAGACAATTATTTTTGCAGGAGACCTGACATATCATAGCTCGTTATTGATAGACCTGGTAGAAACGCAAGTAAATCAACAGATCATTGCCCGTATGGTAAAACAAGTCAATATTATTTCTTCTTCGATTACCTATGAAGCGCCGGTTCTTTCTTCCGCAAATCTCATCCTGGAACATTTTTTAAAGGGACTGTCACATTAAGCCATTCTGTAAGTAACTCCAACAATGCGTTGGGGTCACAATTACCAGTTGACTTCCTGCACCAGTCCCTTTTTATTCTTGATATTTTATGTATCCTTAAAAACCAAAGCTCTCATAATCAGCCTTTGTAAACCGGTGATATATCGCATGACACTCCTCAAACTTTAAGCAGTACAGAAATGCATCTGGCTGTCCATCCTCAAAATAAATTAAGTAATCGAATTCTCCATTATTCATCTCCTTACAGATTACACTTTCTGAATAACGGTGAAACACCTCCAATAGCTCCTCTAGTGAGCGATTAT
>JAQZBD010000336.1 GCA_029239235.1 Herbinix sp. | reverse complement strand
CATTTACTTCATATTATAGTATTTTATGTTAAAAAGCAATCAAATCTTAGGGATTATAATAATGAAGGTATAAAGGTTATAATAATTTTACTTGACAATGTTTTATTATCAATTTAAATTGAGGAGTAGTAATATTTTAATAATTTTGCTGTTCATAATAAGGGATAATGGCATACATTGGACTAGTATGGTAGGATGTTTATTCTAATGATAGGAAGATAAGGATAAAAAAACCTTTTAACATGTAAAATAGATACTTAGTGGCAAAACCTCTTACGAAAAAGCTATATAGTAATCGTAATAAAATACTTCAGTTCATATGAGGGCTAAGATAAGAGGTGATATGTATTTTTGAAAGGAAGATTATATTTTGAAAAAAGATAAGAATCAGGGACATCTGATTAAGGAAGTATATCCGGATTCTATTGCAGAGGAAATGGAGATTGAAGCAGGCGATCTGCTGCTTGCCATTAACAATGAAGAGATAGAGGATGTATTTGACTACAGATATCTGATCAAGGATGAATATATTGAAGTTTTAATCAGAAAGCAGAACGGAGAAGAGTGGTTACTGGAGATCGATAAAGAATATGATGATGATTTAGGAATCGAGTTTGATAACAGCTTGATGAGTAATTATCGGTCCTGCAGCAATAAATGTATTTTCTGTTTCATTGATCAAATGCCTCCTGGCATGAGGGATACCCTTTATTTTAAGGACGATGATTCGCGCTTGTCCTATCTGCAGGGGAATTATATTACCTTAACCAATATGAAGCAAAAGGATGTAGACAGAATTATACGAATGCACCTGGCTCCTATTAATATATCAATTCAAGCCACAAATCCGGAGCTAAGAAGTAAAATGCTTCATAACAGATTTGCCGGGGACAAGCTTGATTTCTTAAAGCAATTATATGAGAATCATATCGAAATGAATGGTCAGATTGTATTATGTAAGGGCGTAAATGATGGCAGCGAGCTGGAGAGATCCATTGATGATTTGTCAAAGTTTCTCCCCTTCATGCGCAGTGTCTCTATTGTGCCGGCTGGAATTACGAAGTACAGAGAAGGGCTGTATCCGCTGGAATTATTTCATAAGCAGGATGCGGAAGCAGTTATTGATCTGATAGAGAGCAAACAGAAAGAGTTTTATGAAGAATTTGGTCTCCATTTTATCCATGCCAGTGATGAATGGTATATCACAGCAGAAAGAGAGTTTCCGGAAGAAGAAAGATATGATGGCTATATCCAGCTTGAGAATGGCGTTGGCATGATGAGAATGTTCATTGATGAGTTTAATGAGGCATTGGAGCATGTGAAAAATGATATTAACAATAAGAGCCAGAATGAGGATGTGGCACGAACACTGACACTTGCCACAGGAAAGCTTACGTATCCCACGATTAAGAGCTTCGCTGCTCAGATAATGGAAGTATTTCCGAAACTAAAAATAAATGTATATTGCATCCGAAACGATTTCTTTGGAGAAACAATAACCGTATCAGGTCTTATCACCGGGCAAGATTTAATAAAACAATTACAGGAGCAAAAAGACAACGGAGAAGATATTGGTGATGCATTGCAGATACCTTCCAATATGCTGAGAATGGGTGAACAGATATTTTTGGATGATGTTACAGTCAGCGATGTAGAGAAGGCCCTGGGGGTAAAAGTTGTACCCATGGAACCGGGTGGTAAGGAATTTATAGAAGCGATTATAAATGATGATTATAGTATGGACAGGAACAATGAGAATTTTGTTTATATTCAAGCCTATCAAAAAAAAGGATGAGGAATCATCAAAAGAAAGCTAAGACCTTTGAGAAACAATGATAGCAGAGCAAAACGCTCTGCTATCATATTAATAATATTAATAAGTGTACATAGTCTTAAATTCTGTTGGAGTACAATCCTTCACAATCTTAAACATTCGAATAAATGCAGAAAGGCTGCTGAAACCGCATTGTAGAGCTACCTCCGTAATGGTAAGCTCCTTGTTGACCAGCAGCTTTTCTGCGTACTCAATTCTTTTTTTATTCAGGTATTTATAATAGGACATATTGGTGAACTGCTTGAACAGACGGCTGAAGTGAAATTTACTAAAGCCGGATAAATCGGCAACATAATCCAGTGTTAGGTCCTCGCAGCAATGCTCGCTGATATAGTCGCAGATGAACAGAAAGCGTTCTGTATATTCCCTTTGTTTTCGCACACTGCTATTGAAGCTCTTGGCATTGGGGGAATAGCTTCTTCCAATCAATACAAAGATCTGCACCAGCTTAGCATAAATGGAAGCTTCACTCAGAGGTGCATCAGCAAAATACTCTTCTGTAATTTCATAGATCAGCTTTTGAATATGCTCATGCGTGGAGGGTTCGTTTTCCGGGGTAATAACCAGAAAGGGAGAGATAATGGACATGGTTGCTTCCAGCTCCCGAATGCCATGGAGCAGGGTGAAATCCGCCTGGAAGATCAGACGCTTACCCATAGAGGCTGCCATGCTGTGTATGGCTCCCGGGCTGATTAATATAACGTCGCCCTCCCTTAAGGTAAAGGGAGTATTGCAGCAGGTTACCCGGTATTCATTTTCAAGTGGCATGGCGTGCTACCTTTCATACATATTAGATATATTTAATGTCTTAAAAATTGCCTTTATTTAATTTTAATAATATAGCACAAACATATAAAATTGCAAGCTATAATGTTAAAATGTATATTAAATAAGGTGCAATACCAGTTTATAAAGGCATATTAGCTAATGGATGTGGTCGAATTTACCAGAAAGGAAAGATAAACATAGCAAGAATTAGGTATTAATAAGCAATTATTTAGAAGCGCATTACAGAATCACCAGATATAATAAAGTCATAGCAGCGGGGATTACGCTAAACAACAAATATATACAAGGAGGAAAAGTTAGTTATGGGTATGAAAAAAGTTTTATCAGTTCTTCTTGCAGTAGCAATGTTATGCAGTCTGCTCGCAGGATGCGGGGGAAGCAATTCATCAACGGAATCAAATAGCGGAGCAGCAACAAAGGCACCAGCGGATTC
>JAQZBD010000118.1 GCA_029239235.1 Herbinix sp. | reverse complement strand
GCCTTTGCATTATTCGATAGTATGGCAAAGAACAGAAACAAGATCAGGATAATAATACTTGTAGTAATGGCAATTCCCTTTAAAAAAGCCTGTTTATTAGAAATATCCTTCCGCTCTGCGTCCAAGGCCTCTCTTTCCTCTTCCAGATGTGCCAAATCCTGCTCAATGGCTAACTGGTAGCCTTCACTTTCCTTGATGGAGGGCAGCTCCTTCGGTATTTGTAATTCATAACGATCAAAGTGTCGATACATGGAATCGGATAGAATGGAGTTCCGGTTCTGAAGTTTATTACGCTCCTTCGTCAGATTATAGATATTTCTTGCGGCCTCCTCAAGTAACCCTCTTTCCTCAAGGGGAACTAAGTCGATCTTTTGCATATCTGTCAGATACGAGGTAACTGCCTGGTATTCCGCTTTAGCCTCCTCCATCTGCCGACCGCCCTCAGCTATAATCTCACAATTATCTTTAATGTAGGTCAATCGTTCGGAATAAGTGCCCAGCCGTATCGTTTTCACTATTGCTTTACTTTCCTTCTTGGTTTCTAATGGGAAGGACTCTTCCTTTATAACACTATCATTCTTCTGTTTCTTTAACCAATCAAACAAGCCCATCTTTTTACCTTTCTTATCCCCGAATCCACCAATTTGGTCGATTAGATACCTATGTATCATCTATGGTAAACTAAGCACTCAATCTTATTACATTTGCCTTATTTTAGTTTTCCATGCCTCCAACATATCATCCACCAATTGATAAAACTCATCACTGCTTTCCTGGCATTTTAGTTGTTTTAACTCCTCCAGTATCTGCAACTGCTCAGAGTTTTGTATTTCCTGATCCTTTTCTTGCATTAAGTCGCGTACTGACTGATCCAGTTCTTCACTAATTTGATATAGTGAAATAAGCTCCTCATAGCTGCTGTCATTATTGCAAAGCTTTTTCGTATATAAATACTGTATCAGACTTTCTTCTTTATTATTACGTTCATAGGCATAGCAGAACAATCTGGAAGCTTCATTTAGTCCGGTCATATGAACCTTTGCCACCGCCAAATTATGATATACATCACCATATTCCTCAGGTGTTAACTCCGCTGCATCTCTCGAGGAAATGATACGCTCATATTCCGTTGCAGCTTCCATATATTGTCCGTTCTTTAAATAATAGTTGGCTTTAATCCAATGTCTTTTTATTGAGGGCATCCCAATTACAGTATCTAGAATCTTTAGTACTGCTTTGATCTCTTCCTCTGTATAATAATCTGCACTGCAAAGAATCACTGTTACAAGGGTCTTAACATCTGCCTTTTGCCTTTTTAGCTGTTTTAGCTTTTCGGCCCGTTCTGTGAGCTTAAGCTCCATTCCGATCCAATCAAACAAATCCTCGCTCAGCATATCCTCTTCTATCATATAGACATGTTGATATAGATAGTAACAGAGTTCTTCTATCGAATAAATTCGGATACCACTTGCGGGAAATCCATATGGTCTTGTTGTTCGTTCTCCACTGCACAATATCAGCTTACCCATGATAGCCTCCATCTGCCGTTTTAGCGGCATATATATTCCGTGCGAAAAGTGCCTCATCAGATTTGTAATCTATATATCATTTCATATCCCGTACCTTGAAACAGTTCTCCAAAGCCCAGATCCGTTACTTTAATGATTGCCAGGTCTTTGCTCTCACAGCTAAAATCAATCCTGAGTCTAGTGGTTCGATTCATTCTTTCAGACCACTGCTCTAAGTGCAAGATTTTCCTGACAGCATCCGTAGACATAATACTTGTTAAACTAAGCTCAAGCCTCGGTTCTCCTTCCGGAATCACTTCAATTCCTTTTTCTACCTCATACCATACCTGACCTGCTTCCATGAGCGGTAATTCAATATATTTTGTATCAAGGTAAACCCGAATTGCAACTGAGGTTGTGACCATATCATCATTTAATAATAAAATATCCTGAAGCTTCGTATCTCCGGATAACTCCTTAGCAGCGTAGCAGGCTCCCAACGTAAATAAATTCTGCCCCATAAAACCTCGTCGGCCGACACATAGCTTTTTGATGGTCTCATTCGCCCATCCGTCTTCAAAGCCATCCCCTGTAAAATACAGGGTAGTAACCAATTGCTTATGTAAAACTGTGTTTGCTATATTCTCAAAAAGATATGCTGAATTTATTTCTTTGTTTAACAATGTCTCCCAGTTGAATTCTCTGGTAAGATCTGATTTAACAAGACCTGCCACCATTGGCTTTACTTTTCGATTAATTTGAATTTTATAATAGCTAAGCCCGTCCTTATTAAAATCAAATAACCCAACATCGTTACTCCATAAGGCCTTATCCTGATTTAATGCATAGTATAAATATGCTCCGGCATGACTGATGACCACCGCTCTGTCCTTCTCGAGTCCTAATTGAAATAATGCTTGATAAATAAAACCCACAAATTCCGGTTCTGAATCAGGTACCGTAACTACCAGCTTTGTGATGGGATCCGTCGGAAAATGATTGCGAATGAGCACTAATGATTTACGAAAAAACTTCTCCAATAAGGATACTGCTGAGAACTGCGTCTCCAATAATTCAACCATTTCATTCCTACGTACTTTATTTAAGATCTGCTCTACTAACACACCCGTTCCGCTTCCAGCACAGGAAAGTGCTTCCTCACCATAAAGCCATTGCTTTGTATCGGTTCTTACACACAGAACAGTCGGTATCTTAGTATCACTTCCATCAGTCTGTGAAAGCCCGATTGGCAGGGGTTCCCCAGTCTTATAGCTATAACAGCTAATCTGTGTAAAATCATCACATAAATCATACCCAACAATTACTTTCCTTGGCGCATCCATGTACTGTTCTCCTTAGCTATTCCATATTACGCATCATTATTCCATAGGGTGAAAGCAAGCCTTAATCATTAATTCCTGTTTTACATACTGCTCCATTAACTCCAGGAGGGTAATATCATCCTGCTGCTCTCTGGCTCTGAGCATTCTATTAACCCTATTATAATGCGAATCCTCTTCTTCCGGCAATTCACTTTCATAGCAAATATGAAAAATCTCTGTCTCATTTATACCGTCAGCGGATTCTTCTGATATATAATACTGAAGCTCTTCGTGGTAAAAGCATACTAACTCTTTACTGTGAATTCCAAGTATCACATTAGGCATTCGCTCCGTTATGAACTTTTGATCCTGATCCTTTCCCAGAAGGTAATGAATATATACTTGTTTTTTGGGATCGGAATGATATGTAATAAAACATTTATCAACCAAGCGTTCCGGTAATGTGATTCGGTCTCTATACTCTAAATATAATGGAAGCACAATTCCCTTTCGAACTAACCTCCCGATATTATACTCTACAAAAACCAGCTCATGCTCCGTGAGCTTAGGATTACGAGCGTTATACTTAAGCCAGGCCAATAAGCAGATATCATTCTCGTCGTAATACAATTCCCTTTTCATAATAGGGAATAAATCCTGATCGATCGCATAGCTATGGACAAGATATTTGTACGCATAATAGGTTAGAAATGCTCGTACCAGCGTGTGATTTGTTACATCCTTATAGTAAATTTGAAAAATCAAGAAGCTTTCTTCCATGTGGTTCTCGGTAAACAGCATCTGTGTTAGTAACCGCTCCTCTAACCTATGGGTATCCAGTTCGAATTGCTTCGCCGCCTTCCATACGCTAAGCATATCCCTTGTTGTACCCTCATAAAACTCTACCAGATAACGTAATATTGCTTCATCATACTTTTTATTAACAAATACATGGTAGCATAACTGAACCATGATCTCTTTCTCAATCTCTTTTTCATCCTTCGTCATCCATCCTGAGCAGAGCTTAACCAGCCGATTGATGGATATTCCTTCTGTTCCGAAGTTTTCCAAGGCACCAAGAGCCTGATGATATAAAGAGCGGACCACCATTATTTCAATATATTTTGATCGTTCGGAAGGTGATATCTGATAAAGATCTAACTCTGCTAAATATTTTTCCAAAAGCTCATCATCATAATTCTCATAATAATACTCAATTAAGGTTTGACGACAAAGGGCTGCGTACTTTGGTGTCAGTCCATCAATATCTAATACCTTTTTTCTAACAACAATTGCCTTGTCACTTACAATTCGGTGACTTTCATAATGATCAAATAGATGTAACAGCAGCATAGGATGGTCACTATACTCTATACAACGATTTTGATAATCCTCCGAATTAAGGTAGGGCACAAGGGTATAATCAATGGATTCCACATACCGATTCCCTAAGCTATCTGCCAGTAATACCTCTACGTTTTTTGTATATAAATCAATTTGAGCTCTTCCCTGAACCAGTGTGACGATTTCTTCTTCACCGGTCTCTTTATGGATAACCACAACACTGACCATATTTGAATTCTTGCATATTACTTCATTTCGAAAGATAATATGGGGCAGGTTTTTTAATATCTCTTCGCCCAGAGTATTCTTATTAAAAAATTCCTTATACAATACCGCCAGGTCCCGGTTTAGCTGGTGCCCTTCCAACATTTTAACTGCAAATATCTCAATACGCTTATAATAGGATCGGTAGATGGATTCAAATTTGTCCTTATTCCTTACAACACTTGCGTATAGATAGGCCTTTTTACGATCACTCAGATTACTGTTATAGATAAAGTATAGGAGCACCGGCTGGGCAAGAGTAATACCAACCTCATCCGGTACAGAATACATATAATATTCATACAGTTCAGTGATACGCAAATGCGCTTCCACACCAAGGCTATACCATTCAAAGTACTTCTCTGATTTTTTCATTCCTTTAATCAGCGTACTGCATATGGCACTTAGTATCTCTACGGTTCCATACTCATCGTATAATCTGCACAGTCCGTTATAAATAACCGGATCAAAGGTCTTTTTCTTACCTACAAGATAAACGTACTGCTGGGCGGTTTCTTTTTTTATAATCCAGTTTTTAATACCGAAATTTATCACCTGAATCTCAAAATCATTTAATTCCCGAAGCAGATATGCATCCTCGTTTAACACACCGATTGCTTCATAATAAAGAATCGGGGTACGAGCGCCCAGTTCAAATTGTTCTTTCATATCCTGAAGCTTAGCACTTTTGTTTTTCTCATATTTTCTATCCAGATACAAAAGCAGCCATAACAGACGCCAATCACTGCGGTTACGCTCATAATAGCTGCGAATTGTCCGTGCTGCTGTATCAATTGCGGCTTCCTGCTTCTTATATAGTGCATCTAAATAAAGATAACTGCAGTACTCGAAAATGTCCCTCTTCTTTAATACCCCATCAACTGCTGCCAAGTCTGCTAAAAGCTCCTCCGCCAGCTTATTCTTTCCGGATACAATGGACAGATGAATTCTCATTAATTCTTTGATATGATTTACTTCCGGCCCCGGTAGTTTTCTAACCATAAGATCCGCCTCTTCCAGATATTGCGAAACCTTAATGCGATTTAGCCGAAAGCTCAGATAGTTATCAACTAGTCCAAATTCTAATCTTTGATACTTTCTTTGGTCAGATACCTTGATATGCTCTCTCTTGCGCTTAACTATAATGTGGGCTTTAAGAGTCTGATAAGCGGTTTTAATCAGTATATTACCGTAGTTAATTCCATATTTTAAATGCAGCGGATCTATGGTATAAGAAATCTGGTGGGTATTACCGATAAAGCGATCCGCCCACACAAATTTTTGATCCAATACAATAAAAGGGGCATCTGCACTCACACGAATCTCTGCATATCCCCAATTATTTTTCGTTAATACAATTTTATCGCAGATTACCTCCTGTGAAATTTGATACTCTATTTCAGTTCGATCCACCTCCAGGCGAATCGCTGCTTTTTTATGAATGGTGATTAAAAATTCCTCCAAGGCCTGACTGGTGGAAACGCTCTTTATTAAGCCCCGGTAAACTGATTGATAGCGTTCCTCATTTGATAAAAATACCCGCTCAAACTCTTCTGAGCGAAATAGCCTCTTTGCCTCAGACCAGTCTGTTCGTGCAAGATTCGTAAATTGAAAGAGGTCCTTGATTTTGCCCAAGGAGGTTAAGAAACAGGAACTCTGTAATTCTACAGAAAAAGGTATTAACAGTTCACCACAGTCACTAATGATGCATAATTCTCCATCAATTGTCTCACCCTCTTTTAAATAGGTAGCATCAAATTGATAATGAATCAGATTCTCTGTGCCGCTAAAATCCGGATGATCAATCTTCATAAAACGGTTCGTGGAATAAACCGTACCGCTTATTACTCCGCCTGTACTGGCACTGACTGTAAAGCTGCCTTCCTTTTTCCTGCCGGCTTCCGCTTTTATCCTAAGTTCCTCATCAGATACACAAATAAAAGGCAGTTCATATTCAAAATCGCCTTTTGAAAAATGCTCTATTTTTTCCTTCAATTCGTTTCTCCCTTCCACCGCTCTTGTTTCGGCATAAATCAAGCGCATTGAAGCATTGCAATTTATATAAAAAAAGTTATAATGTTTACATACTTACCAAATAATTATAAAACATATATGGAAAAAAATCCAGTAGGATGTTGAGTTTCGGAAAGGAGTAATATGATAAAGCACACCGATCATTTTCATGGAAGTGATTTAGAGACAATAGAAAAAGTATATGGCATTCTTAAGGAGGATATTGTGAGCTTTTCCGCAAACGTAAATCCCCTGGGAATTTCACCAAAATTGAAAACCACCCTTGCTGAACGTATTGATGCTATCATGAGTTATCCGGATCGTGAATACACCTCCCTTCGCAAACAAATTGCGGAATATGTTCATACTGAACCGGAAAATGTCATTGTTGGAAATGGGTCTACCGAGCTGATTTCCTTATTTATCCAGATCAAGCATCCAAAAAAGGTACTGATCATCGGTCCCACCTACTCTGAATATGAGCGAGAGATATCTTTAGGAGGAGGACAGACCAGGTATTATCGATTAGAGGAAGAGAAGAATTTTATACTCGATATCGCAAAGCTGGAAACAGAATTAACCTCCGATGTGGATATGCTGGTACTCTGTAATCCGAATAATCCTACATCCACTGCAATCACACGCAGCGAGATGAGAAAAATACTGGATATCTGTAAACAAAAAGGTATTTTTGTAATGGTGGATGAGACCTATGTGGAGTTTGCAGAGGATGTGCTAAAGATTACTTGTGCACCCTTGACCGGTTACTATAACAATATAATTATTCTCCGTGGCATCTCCAAATTCTTTGCCGCTCCCGGACTCCGTCTGGGATATGCCATCTGCGGTAATGTGGATTTATTAAAAGAAATGAACCAACGCAAAAATCCTTGGACGATTAATAGTTTGGCTGCCATTGCCGGAGAGATTATGTTCACCGATGAAGACTATATCAAGCAAACACGCAGTCTGATTGCTGCTGAGCGGGAACGAATCTGTACCCTCTTAGACCACTGCAAAAATGTGAAATATTACGAACCGACTGCTAATTTTGTTCTTGTAAAAATCCTTCGTGAGGATATTACCTCCATGGATTTATTTGAAGCCGCCATCCGTAAGGGTTTGATGATTAGGGATTGCTCCTCCTTTCCCTTCCTGAATAATAAATTCATTCGTTTTTGTTTCATGACTCCGGAAGCAAATGACGCTTTATTAAACGTATTGCTTGAGCTATTAAAATAAGTAGACCGAAACATTAGCTATTTCCTTGGACCTTTTTAGTAACCTTTCTTAGGACGTATCACATAATAATTTTATTATGTGATACGTCCTATTTGTTTTGTAAAGGATGCATGATCCCAGTGTTATAAATCTTAATACAAAATTAATACCAACCCTATTGACCGAATCGGTTGACGAGAGTATACTAATTCCATCAACCGATTCGGTCAATAAAAGGGAGGTGAAAGTTATTGGAAAAGTTTCATAATTTGCCCCAGGAAAAGCAAGATATCTTAATTGATGCTGCCTTAGAAGCCTTTGGCTCCAATGGATATAAGAAAACATCAATTAGCGACATTGCCGCTGCCGCGGGGATATCAAAAGCAATGGTCTTTCATTACTTTAGAACGAAAAAAGATTTATATTTCTATCTATTTCATTATTGTTGGGATTTAATTACCTCTGAAATTAATAACCAGTTTGATAACAGTGTCACGGATTTTTTTGAAAGAATAACGTTATCTACTGAGATTAAGGTGGCTGTAATTAAAAGGCATCCTGCTACTCTATCATTTTTAAACAGTGTATATCATGAGAATAACGAAGAGGTTAAGGATGGTATTAAGGCTCAAATGTCCCGAACCGATGAATTTCGTAACAAAATTGCAATGGACGGAATGGATTATTCCAAATTCAAAGATGATGTGGATGTTGGGATCGTCATGAAAATGCTGGTATGGATGGCGGAGGGCTTTGTCAATCCCTCAAAGCCGCTTCAGCCAGCTGACCTGGATGATATCTGCAAGGACTTTTACGAATGCATGAAGCTTTTAAGAAATAATCTATACAAGGAGCAGTATTTATAAGCTGCTCGCAAGTTCACTTGATTTCCTCGGGACTACTCTAGACCACAGGATCATTTATTTTAACTATGATCTACTTAGCCTTCGAACGAACTCTGTTTCTTTTGTTATTAATATTAACTTAAATTTGGAGGATATTTTTATGAATGTAATAGAAATTAAGAACTTAACAAAGAATTACATGAAATCCAGGGGCGTTGTGGATGTAAATCTTAATATAGAGGAAGGGGAAGTCTTTGGCTTTATCGGTCCCAACGGTGCCGGTAAATCCACTACAATCCGTACTCTGCTGGGTCTCATTTACCCGACCAGCGGTACTGCTACTATTTTTGGTAAAAACTGCATTGAACATCCCGAAGTACGAAAAGAGCTGGGCTATCTGCCCTCTGAAGTATTTTATTATGATAATATGCGGGTTATGGATCTTTTGAAATACTCCGCAAGCTTTTATAAAAAGGACTGTACCAAGCGAATTCATGAGCTGGCTGAAGTTATGGATCTGGATCTGAAAAAGAAAATTGATGATCTTTCCTTTGGTAATAAAAAGAAGGTGGGAATTGTTCAAGGACTTCTTCACGAGCCCAAATTAATCATTCTCGATGAACCTACCAGTGGTTTGGACCCCTTAATGCAGCAAAAATTCTTTGACCTCATCGCTATGGAGAATAAAAAAGGTGCCACCATCTTCTTCTCCTCTCACATTCTCAGTGAGGTACAGAAAATGTGCAGCCGCGTAGCTTTTATTAAGGAAGGTAAAATCATTAAGACAGAAAAGATGAGTACCCTGCAAGAGAACAGCTATAAGCGATTTATGCTGGAAGGTAAGACCGGAATTGATAAAGATAAATTTAACATAAATGGTGTCAGTAACTTCGTAATAAAAGATAATACTGCCAGCTTTATCTTTAAAGGCAATATCAATACCATTATGAAGAGTATTAGTGATATAGAGCTCCGTAATATTTCCATCGAAGAGCCTGATCTAGAAGAAATATTTATGCATTATTATGCAAAGGAAGAGAACTCCTCCTTAAACCCAAAGGAGGACAATTCCTCCTCAAACCCAAAGGAGGATTAATCATATGAATATCTTCCTGTATGAATTAAAATCACTTAGAAAATCAATGCTTCTATGGACCGTTAGTTTACTGGCACTTGCTGCCCTATACTTATCCATCTTTCCCAGTATGGCAAAGGATGCCGAGGAATTTAAGCAATTGTTAGGAAGTTATCCGGAAGCCATCAGAGCTATGCTTGGTATTAATTTAGATTATATTACCTCCTTACTCGGATTTTACTCAATGATATTTACCTTTATCATCCTATGCGGAGCTATTCAAGCCATGAATTTGGGAGTTTCCATCCTTTCAAAGGAATCCCGAGAGCGTACTGCAGATTTCCTTCTGGTGAAGCCGGTATCCCGCTCCTTCATTGTAAATGCGAAGCTTCTTGCAGCAATAGTCACTATCGTGATTACCAATATATTATTCATTGGCTTATCAACCCTTTTTGTAACGTTGGAGAACACACAGAATTTTGACTTGAAGCTGTTTATTATGATTAATCTTACTATGTTTTTTGTGCAGCTCATCTTTATTGCTATTGGAATGCTGGTATCCGTATTCTTTAAGAAAATAAAAAATGTGCTTCCGCTATCCCTTGGCTTTGTCTTTGGATTTTACTTAATCGGTACCTTACTGGTGACGGATCATGATAACAAAATGGAACGAATGATATCTCCCTTCAAATATTTTGATATTACTTATATCATTAACAATGGCAGCTATGAAACCTTATATCTGCTCGTCAGTGCAGTGATCGTAGTTGCAGCGATTGCCATCAGTTATGTCATCTATAACCGAAAGGATATTCACGGCGTAAGTTAAAATCCAAAAGCCAGAATGGCCATTAATAATCGAAAGGCACGGGTGTATCATTATGAATATATTTATTCGTGAACTAAAAGCAAACAGAAAAGCTTTAATCATATGGAGTGTATGCATGGCATTGCTGGTACTTAGTGGTTTGGCTAAGTACACAGCCTATTCCTCCAGCGGCAGCGCCGGCACTGAGGTATTTGATCAACTCCCCAATACATTGAAGGTATTGTTAGGCTTCAGCGGCTTTGAAGTATCAAAAATAAGCGGCTTTTACGCTTTCCTATTCCCTTATATTGAAATTACAGCCGCAATACACGCTGCACTGATCGGCAGCGGAATAATCGCGAAAGAGGAAAGGGATAAAACCACTGAGTTTTTAATTGCTAAACCAACCTCAAGGAGGACAATTATAACCTCCAAGCTCCTAGCTGCATTATTTAATATTGCAATTATTAATATCGTATCCATGCTATCCTCCTTTGCCATTGTACCTACCTTTAATACAGGGGAGGATATTACGGGTGAAATTATCATCTTACACGTGATTATGTTTATCGTTCAATTAATCTTCTTAACACTTGGCACCTTATTGTCTGCCAGCTTAAGAAAATCCAAATCCGCCGGCTCCATAGCCGCAAATATCGTTCTGATTGGCTATATTATTTCAAAAGTAACAAATTTGGTGGATCACTTGGATGCATTAAATATATTTTCACCCTTCACCTACTTTAGTTTAGAGAAAGCAGTGAATGCAAACGAGATCAGCGTTCCAATTACACTTATTTCGTTGGCGCTTATCGCTGCATTAGGCTGTGAGGGTTAGGCTGTGAGGGTTAGGCTGTGAGGTGAATATGAGTGCCTCTCTATCCACCTGGGCTTGCCTTTAACATCCCATGATTGCCAAATGCAGGCAATCACGGGAGGCCCGGTCTGCGCCCATATGGATAGAGAGGCACCCATATTCACCGCTTTAGTTTATCGAAAACTTTTGCCGGACGAATTCTATACTACTTCAATGTCAGATACTCAGATGCTTCTGCTTTTTTTATACATTGCTACAGATTCCAGAACGAAATTTTCTTATTTCATAGAGGACATTCAGCATAGAGGGAAGGACTTAGTAGTAACATATTTGTAAAATTCTTCGAGCAATATTGCTCTCGCAATAATCTATACTTTTTATAATACGAGCATCAAAAGTCTACATTAACCTAAAGCGGTGAATATGAGTGTATATATATCCATATGGGCGCAGACCGGGCCTCCCATGATTGCCTGCACTTGGCAATTATGGGATGTTAAAGGCAAGCCCAGGTGGATATATATACACTCATATTCACCTCACAGCCTAAATCTCCCCCCATTCATCAAACGAATCATTCTATGCATTTCTATGCAATTCTAATAAAATCAAACCAATGAATGCTTTAATTTTAAGTATAATGTATATTGACGATGAATATTCTTGTGCTATAATGTAATTTAGTTAGGCTCCTAAATAATTAATTGAATCCGGAGAAACATCGAGATGCTTGCATCCGCTGTGCAGTTCGCGCCAACCCATAAGCTTGTATCGTAAGCTTTCGTGGTTGGTATTTCACACCTAAGGAGGTGATATCAAAAAATGTTGGAGGAAGTCAGACAAATCACTAAAAATTTTGGAGAAATTGCAAAGTCATTTCATCTATTAGCTTTTCATAAATCGATCAATCAGAATTTGCATCCAGGGCAACCAAAATTATTAGCTTTGATAAAAAATAAGGAAGGTATCTCCCAAAAAGAGTTAGCAACTACGATTTGCGTAAAGCCCTCTACCATTACGGGTATGTTAAGTACACTTGAGGCAAACCATTATGTATATCGAAGGGTTGACGAAACTGATAAACGGGTTATGAGGGTTTATCTTACCCCGGAGGGTCGGGATGCGGCTACCCAAAGCCAATTACTGATGAAGCAGCTCTCTGAACAGCTCTTTGAAGATTTTACACAGGAAGAACTTCACTCATTGCTAACCTTATCCAATAAGATGATTGAAAATTTAAAGAAATTTGGAACATAGCCTTATCAGAATGGAAAATATAATTTAAGAAAGGGAACAATATGCTTAAGTTAATGAAATTTTTAAGAAAATCAGCTGGGGCAATCCTTATAGTTATACTGCTACTGGGTCTTCAGGCTTATACTGATTTGTCTTTACCTACTTATACCTCTGAGATTGTAAATATCGGTATTATGAGAAACGGTATTTCCACCTCCGTACCTGAGGTACTACGTAAGACTGAACTGGATAGAATCACCCTGTTCATGTCACAGGAAGAAAAGGATACCGCTCTTCCCCATTTTACCTCAATGGTAAAGGATAATTATAGTGCGGATCAGTGGGCAGATTATGTAAAAAAGTATCCTTTGCTCGAAACCGAAGAATTATACCACTTCGATGGGGAAAACATAGACCTTGTGGCCGACTCCTTAGCTCTTCCTTCCACCATCGTATATTTCCTTGAGGGAACTAACGAAACTTCTGTAGAAATGAAGGAACAAATCCTTGCGAACCTTCCCAGTGAACTGAAACAGAGCGGTGCTGATCTATTTACGATTCTAGTTATGCTGCCTGCTGATAGTCAGCTGGCATTTTCAGATGGTTTAAGAGATAAGTTCAGCGCCATGTCAGATACGATGCTGTTATCCTCTGCTGCCACTTACATTAAAACAGAATACGAAGCGATTGGCATCGATATCAACCAGATGCAAATTAATTATATCATTAATGTAGGCCTAAAGATGATTGGTTTTGCACTACTTGGTATGTTAGCTTCTATCCTGGTAACATTAATTGCTTCCAGAGTCGCAGCACGCATGGGCCGCGATTTGCGCAACAATGTATTCCAGAAAGTAATCTCCTTCTCCCATAAGGAAATGGATCAATTCTCAACGGCTTCCTTAATCACGAGAAGCACCAATGATATTCAGCAGGTGCAGATGCTCATTGTAATGTTAATTCGTATCGTTATTTACGCTCCGATTCTAGCGCTTGGCGGTATCTATAAGGTAGTTCAGACGGACACCTCCATGTCCTGGGTTTTAGCAGTTGGTGTAGGCTCAATCTTTATTCTCATCGGTACCTTATTCGTGGTTGCGATGCCTAAATTCAAGATTATGCAAAAGCTAGTGGATCGAATTAATCTGGT
>JAQZBD010000117.1 GCA_029239235.1 Herbinix sp. | reverse complement strand
GAGGATAATCTGAAAGCATTGGATGCTCTCGGTTTTAACAATACTTACACATTGGCTGTAACACAGGAGACGGCAGAAAAGTATAATCTAAATAGCTTCAGCGGTTTGGTGAAAGTGTCGGACAAAATGATACTTGGCTGCGAATTCGAATTCAAGGATCGTCCGGACGGATATCCGGGGCTTAAGTCAGCTTACCAAATGGAGTTTAAGGATGTGAAAGGTATGGATCATGGTATTATGTATCGATCTCTGGATGAAGGGGAGGTGGATGTAGTTGATGCCTATGCTACAGACGGACAGATTAAAGTATTTGATTTGAAAATATTAGAGGATGATTTGGAGTTCTTTCCCCCATATGACTGCTTGCCCATGGTTCGTCAGGACACGCTAGATCGATATCCGGAGATAGAGGAGGCATTGAATAAGCTGGCAGGAAAAATAGATGAACAGATCATGCAGGACCTGAATGCAAGGGTAGATGATCAGGGACTAAAGGAGGATATTGTTGCTCGTGATTTTTTGGTTTCAATTGGTCTGATAGAAGAATAAGGCCCAGCTTTAAAAAACAGGAGCTAAAGGAAAAAATAACTCATAATAACCTTTTAAAAGCAGCACAATAGTAAAGTGGCAGAAATAGAACAGAGATCTTTCACCAAAGAGAACCTGTCTGTTCCTGCCACTTTAAATTTGGACATATTAGTGTTATACTGTGTTATAATTAAACATTACTCAGGAGGGACACACTACATGAGTCAGAGAATTGATTCTCCCAGATATATGAAAATTGCGCTGGATTTAGCGGGCAGAATATGCAACGGTGAGTTTAAGGAGGGTAACAGGATTTTTGGCCGCTCAATGCTTGCCAGTGAATATAATGTTTCTCCCGAGACAATACGAAGAGCGGTTAATCTGCTTGAGGATATGAACGTGGTAATCCCTACACAGGGCAGCGGCATACACATAGCTTCCTTAAATAATGCATACTCCTTTGTAAGAAAGTTTCAGAACAAAGAAACCATTCGCTCTCTGAAGAATGATATGAAAACCTTACTGATACAAAAAAAAGAAATCGAGAATACAATTAATGATAAAATTGACAAAATTGTAGATTATTCCGATCGACTAAAGAACCTAAGTATTCTTACTCCGCTCGAGATTGAAATTGATGATAATTCCCAGATAATTGGCCGCACAATCACGGATACAAAATTTTGGCAGCATACCGGTGCTACCATAATCGCTATCAAAAGAGAGGATGCACTTATCATTTCTCCCGGACCGTATGGGGGGTTTGAAAAAGGGGATACTATTTTTGTTGTTGGGGATGTAGATGTTCTCGACCGTATTAATAGTTTTATGAAGGAATTTATACCGGAGCGTGAAAGCTGATTTTGTCACGGAAGAAGATATTACCCTATTTAAAGAAAATAATCGATTTTAATGTTAGGTTCAAACCTTTATAATAGTCTTGGGGGAATCCGAGCATTCCATATTCCTAAGGAAGACGTAGCAAAAAAGGAGAATGAACATGTTCAAAGTATTGCTGGTTGATGATGAGATTTTGACCAGGGAAGCCATTAGCAAGAATATTCCGTGGGAAGATCAGGGGTTTTATTTAATCGGTGCCGCGGAAAACGGACAGGATGCGATTAAGTATATTGAGAATGAACGGCCAGACTTGGTTATCACGGATATCTGTATGCCTTATATGGATGGACTGGAGTTAGCCAGTTATGTATATCAGAAACATCCTAATACAAAGGTTGTAATTCTCAGCGGATATGATGAATTTGAATATGCAAGACATGCGCTGGAATACCGTGTTAAGGAATACATCGTAAAACCTGTAACATCTCTTGAACTAAAGGATGTTTTAAAAAGAGTAAAAGTCAGTTTGGAGGAGGATGCCAAACAGAGAGCTCATATAGAAAGAATTCAGGCTGAATATCAGAAAAATATACCGGTATTAAGAGAACGATTTTTGAGAAAGCTGCTGGAAGAAAAGTATTCAAAGCAGGATGTATACGAACAAATGAAAAACTTTGGAGTTCACCTGCTGGGTCAGTGTTATACGGTGGCTTTAATTGATCTGGAGGATGCATCAGAATTTTGTATCATTTATCCGGAACAGGAACATGACCTGGTTAATTTTACGATAGCAAACATAGCAAATGAGATAATGGAAGATAATAAGCATGTAATCATGGTTCATTTGTCTGAGAATAAGTTTGCATTATTATTTGCAGCCGATGAGGAAGATGAATTACTATTTAAAGTAAAGAAGACCTGTGATAAATTGCTGCAGGCTCTTTGGGATTATGTAAAGATTAAAGTCAGCATTATTATTGGAGACACAGTGAGTGATCCCTATGGCTGGAGAGATTCCTATCTTAATGCCAAGGAAGCGTTGGAATATAAATTCCTGCTAGATAAGAAAGATTATTTCTTTGCCGCTGACCTAAAGGGACAAAAACACATGAATGGGCATATTCCGGTTAATCTTTGGAGTGACAGGTTAAGCCTATGCATTAAATTAAATCAAAAGAGTGAATTAGAAAAAGCAATTGATGCATTATTCTTAGATATTATAGATAATTGTTGTCTGAAAAAGGATATCATTTTATATATACAAAACACCCTGCTCTCTATTATTGTTTCCTTTGAATCATCAGAAAGTGAAGGAAAGGAATATGCGCAGGAGAGATCCATGATGAAGAAGCTATCCGATAATAAATATATCGGTGATGTAAAAAGTGCTTTTGTCAATATCTGCTTTAGTATTATGAATAAGGTGGCAGGACAAAAAGAAGGAGAAGGCAGGAAGCAGTCTGTCTTAGCCATGGATTATATTGAGAAAAACTATATGGATCCCAATATGTCGCTGAACATGGTTTGTTCCTATTTAGGTGTGAGTATAAGTTATTTTAGTGTGATATTTAAGAATTATACGGGAGAAACCTTTGTTGAGGCACTCACTAGAATTCGAATTGAGAAATCAAAAAAATTAATGGATACTACAGATTACCGGGCATATGAAATTGCTGAGAAGGTAGGCTATAAGGATCCTCATTATTTTAGTTTAATATTTAAAAAAGTGACTGGAATGACTCCTTCGGAGTATGCTAAGAGTGGGAGATAGATAAATAAGTGAAGAACGGACTGATAACAAAACTTCTTAAATTTAAAAGCATTCGAACAACCATAGTATTGTCCTTTACTGTACTTATTGTTTCAGTTGTTCTGATTTTTGCTGCAATTTCATATTCAAGAGGAGAAAAGGTAGTCTTTTCTATCGCTACGGATTATGTAACCCAATTAAATGAACAGATTAATCGGAATATTGACTCATATATCTCTTATATGGAAAATGTTGCTCAGCTGGAGGTAAACAATGAGGATGTAAAGGAATATCTTTTCGCCTATGTGAATGATAGTAAGAAGATGATTATTGGAGAAACCATCAGTTCTCAATTTTCTGTCCTTCGTGAAACTAGGCAGGATATTCATAATATTGGCATCATTGGTAAGGATGGAAGCTATCTGATCAATGATCGATATGTTGTTATGAATGAAAATGTTGAGTATCAAAAGATGGATTGGTATCAAGAGGCACTGAAAGGTCGAATGGTGCTAACGACGTCCCACGTCCAGAATATTGTTGCAGATGATTATCAATGGGTTGTAACCTTGAGTAATGGAATCATAAATCAAAAAACCGGTGAGGTGGAGGGTGTATTCTTTATCGATTTGAATTACAGTCTGATCAGCAGCTTATGCGAAAGTATTGATTTAAGTAACCGTGGTTATGTGTTCATTGTTGATGAGCTGGGGAATATCATTTATCATCCTAAGCAGCAGCTGATATATAGCGGTGTAAGAGAAGAGAATATTGAAGAAATTCTCACCAGTAAGGGCGGTAGCTATCTCACGGCCGATGGGGACAAGATATACTTTACTGCCAAATCTGAAAATACGGGTTGGACAGTAGTTGGTGTTAACTATAAAAGTGAGATGATGGAGCAGATGAATGAAACCAGGCAGATGTATGTGGTATTGGCGATACTTCTGTTGGTGCTTGCAACCGTACTTGCGGTAATATTCTCAAATGCCTTAACAAAACCCATCAAAGAATTACGTAAATCCATGAAGGAAGTGGAATCCGGTAATTTTGATATCCAGCTGGAGGATTCCGATTCTATGAATGAAATCGGACGATTGCAGAATTCCTTCCGAATTATGATATATAAGATTAGACAGCTGATTGAGAATAACAAAGCAGAGCAGGAAGCGAAGCGCAAGAGTGAGATTCGTGCATTACAGGCACAGATTAACCCCCACTTCCTATATAATACCCTGGATTCTATCATATGGATGGCAGAGGGCTCTAATACAGAGGAAGTAATTCAGATGACATCAGCTTTATCCAAGCTGCTTCGAAAAAGTATCAGCAATGAAGATGAACTTGTAACCTTGGATCGTGAGATTGATTATGTGAAAGAGTATCTGACCATTCAAAAGATGCGCTATCAGGATAAGCTGGAGTATGAGATCGATGTAGACATAGAGGTTCTCAGAGTACCAATTGCAAAACTGGTGTTACAACCCTTAGTAGAAAATGCCATATATCACGGAATTAAATATAAAGAAGGAAAAGGGCTCATACAAATTAAAGGATTTATTCTTGGATCCGATGTAGTTGTTCAAATTAAGGATAATGGTATGGGCATGAGTGAGGAGAAGATTCAAAGCATCTTTGCACAGACCGGTCCGGCAGATTCTAAACGAGTTGGAGTACAGAATGTTCATAGCCGCTTGCAATTATATTATGGGAAGGATTATGGACTGCGCTATGAAAGCAAGATAGGAGAAGGAACCACTGCAAGTATTATTATTCCATATCTGCAATAGGATATTGTTTGCTAATAGGAAAGGTTTGTTAAGTGAGTTATATTGTATTTGGAGGGGAGCATGGAGAAAAGGAAGATACTTATTGTTATTGCAGCGGTATTCGTGGCAGTGGCAGGTATATTATTCTCAATTAAAATTATAATGAATACAAGGACAGAGTTACCTTATATTATCTATATTCCTAAGGTAAAGGCTGGTACTGACTTTTGGCTTTCCGTGGTTGCCGGTGCAGAAATGGCAGCAAAGGAAAATGAAGCGACCTTGGAGATCAATGCGCCGGAGGATGAGATGGATGTTGAAGGTCAAAATAAGCTGATTCTTAAGGCCATTGAAAAAAAGCCGGATGCAATTGTGGTTTCGCCTAATTCCTTGGTTGGAAACCTGGAAGTACTTAAGAAGGTAAAGGAGGCCGGAATCAAATTGGTTTATATCGATTCTGCCTCATCAGAACACATACAGGATGCAATCATCGCTACGGATAATTACCAGGCGGGAAGAAAGATGGGAGAATATGCGAAAAAGAATATTGATGAAAATTCTGTGATCGGTATTGTATCCCATGTTAAAACCTCTTCCACTGCTACGGAACGGGAGAAGGGGTTTCGAGACGCCTTAGGTGATTACGAATCCCAGATTACTGAAGTGGTTTATAGTAATTCAGATTATGAAACCGGATATCAAGAAACCATGAAATTATTAGAAAAATATGATATTGATGTTCTTGCCTGTTTGAATGAGAACTCAGCTGTAGGCGCTGCCAGAGCAGTGGTGGAAAAGGGGCTTGGCGGTAAGATTATAATGATCGGGTTTGATAATTCCACGGAAGAAATCAAGCTGCTGGAGGCAGGCGTATTTTCCGCCATCGTAGTGCAGAGAGCCTATAGTATGGGATATCTGGGGATAGAAACTGCGGTGAAAAGTGTGACACAGGATACCTGGTCGGTTAACATTGATTCTGGTTCCTTGTTAATTACAAAGGATAATATGTATAATCCGGAAAACCAAGAAGTTTTGTTTCCTTTCTATGGAAATTAAAACTCATACAAAGAAAATAATAAACAATGTGTAAGAAATTATACCTAGGATAGAAAAATTTATACCTTTCAAAGAAAAAAATTAATCAGTCTGACAGGAAAAGTTGTCAGGCTGCTTTTTTTTGACGAAATCTGGGAAACCGGTAATATGGAGAAGGACATTTTATCAGAATAATTTGTACCTTTCACGGAAAATATTCCATTCTAAATAGGGGTTGTAAAAGCTATAATCAAAAGCGTGATAAGGAGATGCGGACGAAACGGATATCTCCAAGTAGATCGAATGGATAGAATGGAAGGTGACAAAGTGGGAGAGGTAATATTAAAAGCAAGCGAGATAGACAAATCATTCCCCGGTGTACATGCCTTAAAAGGAGTTAGCTTTGAGCTAAGAAAAGGTGAGGTACACGCTCTACTGGGTGAGAATGGTGCTGGTAAATCCACTCTGATGAAAATATTGACGGGTATTCATACCAAGGATAGCGGCAGTATCGTCTATGAAGGAAATGAAGTGGATTTTACAAATCCAAAGGATGCTCAGACCGCGGGAATCTCAATTGTTCATCAGGAATTGAATCTGATCAATCATTTAACAGTAGCTCAGAATATTTATATCGGGCGCGAGATGATGAACGGACAATTAATCAACGATAAGCTGATGAATGAAGAAGCAGCCAAATTATTTAAGCTTCTTAATATAGATATTGATCCGGCAGAAACCATGGGCAATCTCACCGTTGGTAAGCAGCAAATGTGTGAAATTGCGAAAGCGATATCAAAGGATGCAAAGGTTATCATCTTTGATGAACCGACTGCAGCTTTGACTGATTCTGAAATTGAAAAATTATTTATCATTATTCGTGAACTGAAAGCAAAGGATATGGGTATTGTCTACATCACTCACCGTATGGATGAGATTAAAGTGATTACTGACAGACTGACCGTAATGCGAGATGGTGAATATGTCGGAACTGCATATTCCAATGATTGTACCAAGCAAGATATCATCAACATGATGGTTGGCCGTGTTATTTACGAGGAGCCGAAGCAGAAGAGCAATGTTCCCCCAAATGCACCGGTGGTACTTGAGGTGAAGAACCTGAATGCAGGAAAGATGGTTAAGGATGTAAGCTTCAAGCTGCATAAAGGTGAAATCTTAGGATTTGCCGGACTCATGGGTGCAGGAAGAACAGAAACCGTTCGAGCAATCTTTGGAGCAGACCCAATCGATAGCGGAGAAATCTTCATCAATAATCAGAAGGTAACAATAACAAAACCGATTGATGCAGTTAAATATGGTATTGGCTATCTTTCCGAGGATAGAAAGCGTTACGGTATTATTTTGGATAAGACCATTTCCGAAAATACTACAATGGCATCCTTAGAAAACTTTACAAAAGGCTTTTTCATCGATAAGAAAAAAGAGGATAAGATTACACAGAAATATGTAGATGATCTGAAAACAAAAACTCCTGGAATCGCAGCATTTGTAAAGAATCTCTCCGGTGGTAATCAGCAGAAGGTGGTTATTGCAAAATGGCTAGTAAGAGACTGCGATATTCTGATCTTCGATGAACCTACCAAGGGTATCGATGTTGGTGCGAAGAGTGAGATTTATCATTTGATGAATGAATTAGCAGCAAGCGGAAAATCAATCATCATGATTTCCTCCGAATTACCTGAAGTTCTTCGTATGAGTGACAGGGTTATGGTAATGAGTGAAGGAAGAATCACAGGTGAGTTAGATATTGAGGATGCAACACAGGAAAGTATTATGAATGCTGCAACCATAGTGAATGAAGGATAATGGAGGAGATTAGAAATGGAAAAATTAAAAAATAATCCGATTGTTAAAGCGGTCGGTACGCAGAGATTAATAGCACTATTGGCGTTAATTGTGCTGTTTGGGTTCTTTTGTATTGCAAGCCCATCCTTTCGCCAATATACAACCTTTGTAAGTATTATGGATGCGTCATATTACATTGGTTTCATGGCAATCGGTGTATGTTTTGCAATCATGACTGGTGGTATTGACCTTTCCATCGGTACCGTACTGGTGTGTTCTTCTTTGATCTCCGGTACCTTATTTGTTAGAGACGGTGTACCCTTGGTTATTTGTTTAATCGTTGGCGTACTGCTTGGTACTTTATTTGGTTTATGTAATGGTCTTATGATATCCAAGTTAGGTTTGCCGCCTTTCGTAGCAACTCTTGGTGTAATGCTTGTATCCAAAGGTTTTGGTTCAATCTTTACAAAAGCACAGAGTGTATCTTGGCCTCAGGCTGGTCAACCAGGTGGTTGGTTCCGTTATATCTTTAAAGTAAATTACACTGATGTTGCAGGTAACCAATATTTGATTCCTACCGGTTTCATTCTTTTGATCATAATGGCTATTATCATGTCAATAATACTTAATAAGACACGTGTAGGTCGCTATATATTAGCACTTGGTTCCAACAAAGAAGCAACCAGACTATCAGGTGTAAACGTAGACAAATATCAGACAATTGCATATGTATTCTCCGGAACCTTTGCAGGTATCGCAGGTCTTGCTTATGCGGCAATCTACTCCACCTTATTACCGGGTGCAGGCGGCGGTTTCGAAATGGATGCGATCGCCAGCGTAGTTATCGGTGGTACTTCCATGGCGGGTGGTACAGCAACAATCGCAGGTACGATTATCGGTGTTTACATCATGGCAGTATTAAAGACAGGACTTCCTTTCATTGGATTAATGAACTATTGGCAGCAGTTAATTACAGGTATCGTATTAGTTATTGCGGTATTTGTGGATGTATATAACAAACGCCCTCATAAGAGAGCAAAAGTAAAAAAAGAAACAACGAAAAAGTAAAAAGAAAAACGAAGCGATAGAAATGTGGAAACACGTTTTTATAGAGAAACTATTTTAATGAATATGGGAGGATTTAAAATGAAAAGAAAGTTACTTAGTGTAATTCTTGCAACAACTTTACTTGCAACCATGTTAACTGGCTGTAAGACAGGAACAACTACTACACCATCAACAGACACACCTGCTACAACTGAAACAGACAACACATCTACAGATACTCCGGCAGATACTGCAACTACAGAAGGTGGTTTAGTATACTTAGTATCTAAGGGATTCCAGCATCAGTACTGGCAGGCAGTATACCAGGGTGCTCAGAAGGCAGCAGCAGAACTTGGTGTTGAACTTAAAATGGAAGGTCCTGCTACAGAATCAGATATCGCTGATCAGGTTCAGATGTTAAATAACGCAGTTAACCAGAAACCAATTGCAATCGGTTTTGCAGCACTCGATACACAGGCAGCACTTGATGGTATCACAGCAGCTATGAATGCTGGTATTCCAATCATCGGTTTTGACTCCGGTGTTTCCAATGCTCCAGAAGGCTCTGTTTATGCAAATGCTTCTACTGATAACTATCAGGCAGGTGTATTAGCTGCTCAGGAAACCTTCAAATTAGTTGAAAGCAAATTAGTAAAAGGCTCTAAAATCGGTGTTCTTTCTCAGGATGCAACTGCTGAATCTATCATCAACCGTGGTCAAGGTTTCATCGATGAGATGAAGGCTGAGGTTGAAGCAGCTGGTTTAACAGTATCTGTAGAAGGTCATGCAAAATTCGAAAACGTAGTTCAAGGCGCTGACGTTGTAATCCAGGTTGCAGTTCCTGCATCTGTTACTACAGAGCTTTCCGTTATCGATGCTCAGAACATGTTAAATGATTCCGCTTACATCTGTATCTATGGTTCCAATCAGCATTCCGCAGAAGCATTAGTTACTGCTGACCAGAACTTAGGTAAATTAGGCGTTGACAAAGTAATCGGTGTTGGTTTTGATGCTGGTACTGTAATTAAGACCGCTGTTGCTAACAAAGTATTAGCTGGTGCTGTTACACAGGATCCTATGAACATTGGTTATATGACAGTAAAATTAGCAGTTGCAGCAGCAAACGGCGAAACTGTTGAAAGCGTTGATACAGGTTGCCAGTGGTATACATCTGAAAACATGAACGATGATAACATTGCTCCTAACCTTTACGACTAATTCAATTAAATTAATCGGGGATTATACTTAATAACCAGAGCCGGAACCTTTCAGGAGCCGGCTCTGATTGATATAGGTGGATTATAGGTAGTGAAATTGTGTGCACAGTAGATACTATTCCTGCGCTCCAACGCTTCCTGCGGGCTTAGCTTCCGCTCCGGAACAGCATCTACTGTGCACACAATTGCCAAGGTATATGAGAAAAGCCAAGGTATATGAGAATTGCGAAGGTATATTAGAATACCGAGGTATATGAGAATAGCCGAGGTATATGAGAATTGCTAAGATATATGAGAATTACTAAGGTATATGAGAAAAGCCAAGGTATATGAGAATAGCCGAGGTATATGAGAATTGCTAAGGTATATGAGAATAGCCAAGGTATATGAGAATAGCCAGGTTATATGAGATTATCCAAATTAAAATATTTTAGAGTAATTGCAAAATGATTTGGGCATTGTTATATTATACATAGTGGCTTAAGATTATGAGATTGCAAACACAAAGACATTATTTATTATTATACTAGGAGGATTTAGAATGTTAAAAGGAATACCACAAATTTTATCACCAGAATTATTAAAGGTATTATGTGAGATGGGACATAGTGATCGTCTTGTGATTTCTGATGGAAATTTTCCGGCAGAATCAATGGGGAAGGATGCTATTGTTATTCGTTGTGACGGGCATGGAGTACCGGAGTTGTTAGATGCTATTCTTAAGGTTTTTCCTTTGGATACTTATATTGATAAGCCAGCTAAGTTAATGGAAGTTATGCCTGGGGATCCGGTAGAAACTCCAATTTGGGATACCTATAAGGAAATTATCACTAAATATGATAGCAGAGGTACCGAGGCAGTTGGCAATATCGAGAGATTTGCGTTCTATGATGAAGCGAAAACAGCTTATGCAATTATTGCCACCAGCGAAAAGGCATTATATGCTAATATTATGCTGCAAAAAGGTGTGGTTGTTGAATAGTATTGTTCAATAATACAATTTTCTCCACCTTTCGGTGGTGGGTTATCGTAAAAACATCAAAAAAAATTGATGTATCAACTTTTAGTTGATTGACTTTTTTGTAAGATTGTGATAAAGTTCTACTGTAATCATTGTGAATAAACACAACGAATGAACTTGCTGTCCATCCTAATTTTCGATTCATGTGTTCGGTGGTACTACCTAATGGTACTACCGATGGAAATTATGGAATACTATATAGAGAAAGAAAAAGCGCTGATAGCCGAAGGCTATTGGCGCTTTTTCTGAGTCACCGAAATGAGTTAGCCTGTGCTTCCTCATATGGATCATCAAGCCGGAATGTTATAATAATTCCTGAATCGGCATTGTTCTGTCTTTCAAGTTATGATATCATAGCGTTGGTAGTAAATGACAGTATAGATGATATCAAACGTTGGAATCAAACGTTGGAATCGATTAGTTGGAATTGATTAGTTGGAAT